>JAPOQA010000057.1 GCA_026710945.1 Chloroflexota bacterium | reverse complement strand
TTCCACGGCAGAGCGAGACCAGACCTTCAAACGCTCGCTTTACGCCAAACACGGCGTGAAGGAATACTGGCTGGTGGACACCGATGCCAAGACGGTGACGGTCCTCCTGCGGAATCCCCAAGGCTTTGCGGTGGTAGGCGTGTGCGGTGAAGGCCAGACCCTGGATTCACCGACCCTTGAGAAGTTCATTATCAAACCCGACGAAATCTTCTAGCTTGTGAACGCTTTCATTACTGCTGAGACGGCCCACTCTCACTATACGATGTGGGCCGCGAGAGAGAGTGGCAACCATGGCTAGCTCTACGCCGGCAATAAAATTCACGTACCGGGACTATCGAAACACGCCGGATGACAAGCGCTACGAGTTATTGGATGGAGACTTAATTGTGGTTCCAGCGCCCAAAGAGATCCATCAAAGAGTCCTGATGAATCTTTCCTATTTGCTCTTTCAGACGGTCAAGCTAAGCGGTGCCGGACATGTCTATGCTGCCCCATTTGACGTCGTGCTTTCCAACACGGACGTCGTTCAGCCCGATCTCCTTTACATCTCCAACGAGCGGGCGCACATCATTACTGACGAAAACGTCCAAGGCGCGCCCGACTTGGTTGTTGAAATCCTCTCTCCTTCCACGGCAGAGCGAGACCAGACCTTCAAACGCTCGCTTTACGCCAAACACGGCGTGAAGGAATACTGGCTGGTGGACACCAATGCCAAGACAGTGACAGTGCTGACTCTGGAGAGTGACGGCTATGCGTTAGTCGCCGTCTTTGGAGAGGGGCAAGCCCTGTCCTCGCCCACCCTGGCGGGATTCACTGTCGATACGGCCGAAGTCTTCTGACCCTGAGTTAGCGCCCTACTATGCATTTCCCTTACGAACTCGCGAAATAAGCAGTAAAACCGTTCATCGCCCAATGCTATTGTGACTCCACCCTAAAGTTCGGCTCTAACGCTACGTACAGGTCACAGAATTCTTGGAATCGCTGCTCGTAGCAGTCTGAAACAGCTCCGTCCGGCGCACAGGTCCCCTGGGAATTCGGCCGCCACTCGGCAAGCCAGGTGTCGTCCGCCATCTGAGCGGCAACGAGAGCCAATAGTGCCGCCCCCTGTGCCGCGCTGTCTCCACCCTCGATTGCGGTAAGCGGGCGCTGAAGCACATCCGCAAGAATTTGCAGCACCAACGGAAATGCTGCCCCGCCGGTCACATTGAGCGGCGTAACCGTGCCTCCTAGATGCGTTTCCAATTGTGCGAGCACGTTTCGCAAGGCAAACGCAATGCCCTCCACCACCGCCCGTGCCATCTCGGCTTGGCTTGTGCCAAGCTGAAGTCCGTAAACGACTCCACGCGCGTCCCGGTTCCACAACGGCGCGCGTTCGCCCATGAGATACGGCAGAAAGATCACGCCCCCTGCCCCCGGTTCACACGTGGCAGCCAATCTTACCATTTCCTCGACAGACTCGATACCCAAGAGCGCTGCCGCCCAGCGCAGAGTTGCGCCGCCTAACAACGTGGGCGCCACATGCAAGTAGCGGCCCGGTAAAACATGGCGGCGCGTATAGAATCTTGGGTCAGGCACACTGCGCTCCGTACAGACGGTAAGAACACTCGTTGTGCCGAGAGAGAGTACGCCTGCTTGTGGTGACACCAGGCCTGCGCCGACTGCAGCGGCTTGCGCATCCGCTCCTCCCATAGCGACCGGCATTCCTTCCGGGACGCCTAACTGCTCTGCCGCCTGGGGTAAGACTTTTCCAACGACCGCCTGAGAAGGCATGTGAGGCGGTAGCTTTTCAGGTGGAATGCCAATCTGGCGGCACCAGTCGTCGAGCCAGCGGGGAGGGTCGTTCAGCGCGAACAATCCGGAAAGCTGTGCGTTCGCCCAGTCAATGCCAAATGTTCCGGTGAGGCGATGGGCAAGGTAGGTCGTTAGGGTGCCAAAGTAGGCGCATGCTGCCGCAAGATCAGGCCGCTCCTCCACGAACCACAGAATGCTGCTCAGCGTTGTGCTGCCGCTCTCGATCCGAATTCCAGTCCGCCGCACTATCGTCGACTGATTAGCGCCGGCCAGTACGCGCTTTACTTGCCTCACACTGCGCCGGTCCTCGTAAATGATTCCGGTATGCAGCGGCGTACCGTCATCGGTCAAGGGCGCCACCGAGGGCGCAAGCGATGTGAGGCCGATCCCAATAATTCGCTTTGGCGCAGATTCACTGGGCAAGATTGAGAGAGCCGCGCGGAGAGCTACTTTGACACTCTCCCAACAACGTGGAAAGTCAATCTCCGCCCAGCCCGGTTGCGGGCGTTCGATGCTCGTAGGGGCACTGCCACGAGCCACGATAGCGCCTTCGCTTTCACAAAGGACTACCTTGGTGGCAGTGCTGCCGACGTCAATGCCAACCGCATAATCAGGAGACATGGCAGCCGAATGAAGATATCTTTTCCACTAGAAATAGGAAAGAACGTCAAGTTTTGTTCGTACCAAGCGAGATAGGACAAGCCTAGCGTCGAATGCGTGCCGATCCACCGGCTGCAAAGGCGCGCACGTCGTCTACCGTCGCCATCGTGGTATCGCCGGGGAACGTCGTAATCAACGCACCGTGGGCCCAGCCCAGTCGTACGGCGTCGGCGGGGGTTTCGCCAGTGATAATCCCGTAGATCAGCCCCGATGCGAAGCCGTCGCCGCCGCCAACACGATCATAGACGTCGAGTTCAGCGGTGGGAGCGAGGTGGGTTTCGCCATTGATCCACGCCACAGCGCTCCAGCTATGGCGATTCGTCGAGTGTACTTCACGGAGTGTGGTAGCAACGATTCTTACTTGCGGAAACTGACCGACAACTTGGTCTATCATGGCGGTAAAAGCGCTTGGGTCAAGCTTTGAGGTCGCTGCCACCTCCGGGCCCGGAATGCCCAGCCCAGTCTGCAGATCTTCCTCATTGCCCACGAGGACATCGACGTTTTCTACAATGCGTCGATTTACGGCGCTTGCGCGGTCCTCGCCACCCCAAATCTGCCAGAGCTTTGCGCGAAAGTTTAGGTCATAGGAAACGATTGCGCCGGCCGCTTTGGCCGCCTGCATGCCCTCGATGATGACCTCCGACGTGGTCTCCGACAGTGCCGCAAAGATGCCGCCGCTATGGAACCAACGCACGCCACCCGCAAAGATGGCGTCCCAATCAAAGTCGCCGGGTTTGAGCTGCGCCGCCGCCTCATTGCAGCGATTGTAAAACACCACCGGCGCCCGCACACCCTGGCCCCGATCGCTATAGACCGTTGCCATATTCGGGCCGTTCACGCCGTTGTGCGCAAAGTGTTTATAGAAAGGCGTCACGCCCATGGCGCGGACTCGCTCGGCGATCAAGTCGCCAATAGGATAGTCGACCATTGCGGAGGCGATGCCGGTGTTTAAGCCAAAGCAATTTGCCAGGTTGGCGGCCGTATTGAATTCGCCGCCGCTGACGTGGATCTCACACGTATGCGCCTTACGAAAGGGGATGATCCCCGGGTCGAGGCGATGCACCAGCGCGCCTAACGAGATAGAGTCCCGTGCCGCATTCGCATTAATGCTCAGACCATAGCTCATGTCGTGCCCTCCTCCGATTCGTGCTGCGGTTGATGTACGCGGTTCTCAGTTCAAATCCAGTAATGTCGCCCCTTTGGAGGCGGCGCACAGCCGCTCTCCTGCTGCTACTAGGATTATACGCGAAGCCCACAGCAAAGATAGCGCAAGACTCTGCGGCCCTTCCTCAGCGCATCGCTTTGCGGACGAGGAAGCCCAATGACTACTGCAACCGGTCGACGGTCTCAAGCCGACGATTCGGCTGGAGTCGTCGGCTGGCGCATCCACCCAAATGCAGTTGCCTCTGTGACCGCCGCAGGGCGGGGTGAGACCTGCCTTCTCACTGCCCGCTTAAAGAGCCTGCTGCACGGTCAGGCGGTTTCACGCACGTACCAAGAAACGGGATTCCTTGCTCGCACCGAGAAATCGATGCTACCATATAGATACGCTGGCGGGAGATCGTCGGGAGATGGACAAGGAATATTATGGACTCAGCCACCCGTAGTGCGGCTTCTGCGGGCGGCTTCTTTACTTAAAAACAGCTTGCAAATTTGAGCAGATTCATCAGAGATACGGAGAGGGCTGAAAGCCACGCATGAGCAACCGACGGACACTGCTTAGGGCCGCGTTGCCGGCGACGGTTGGCGCCCTGGCCGCGGCGTGCGCGCCGCTCGACAGCGTGCGGTCCCGCTTCGAGTCGGACGATCGCGATCGCCTCAGCGTGTTTGCTGATGCCAGCCTAGCTCCCATCGTGCCATCGGTCACGAGTGACTTTGAGGGCGCCAATCCCAACACCCGTCTCGACATCTCATTGCACCCTTCCGGAGAAATCATGCGAGCCCTCCTCGGGGGCAAGCACTTCGATGCCGTTCTGCTTGGAGGCGATACGTTTGGCGTGCCGTTAGTTGAGGCGGGACTGATCAAGATCGGTACAATGCGGCCAATCGCGTCGAACTGGCTCGTGATTGCTACTCCCCGCGCGGGCGCGTTGGAGATCCAATCCCCGCAAGACCTATTGCGTGCAGACGTTGAGCGCATTGGGATTGCTGACTGGGAAGAGTCTGCGCTCGGCAGGTACGCTTTCCAGTCATTGGGGAGCCTTGAGCTATGGGAGACCCTGGCCGATAAGCGAGCCAAGACCCGCGACGAGCGCGAATTGGTGGAGAGAGTCAGCGATGGCAAAGTGGACGCCGCCGTTCTCTATTCCTCGTCAGTTGCTTCTGCGAGCGAACGCGTCATGGGCCAGGCGCCCTTGCCCGAACAGAGCCACCGCCCCATCATCTACTACGTCGGCATCTCTCAGAAGACCAAGTATTCGATCATGCGTTCGCAGTTTTCAGCATACCTTGTCAGCCAGCGGGGGCAGCGCCACTTCGAGTCGGCGGGCTACCGCATGCTGAACTTGCACTAGGAATAGGAGCAACGATACTTGATTCCCTTCAACGCCTGTCTTAGTCAGGTCTGCGCCGGCAAGGACAGCGCGCTCTGCATCGGCTTGGATGTGGACTTGTCTCGCTTGCCCGCGGGGATTCCAGCAACCTGTGAGGGAGTGGTCGGCTTCTGCCGCGACATCATTGACGCCACCCATCAGTTCACCGCCGCCTACAAGCCCAATCTTGCCTTCTTCGAGAGCATGGGAACATGGGGATTCGAGGCACTAGAAGTAGTGCGGCGGCACATTCCGCCTAACGCAATCGCGGTCGCCGACGCCAAACGCGGCGACATTGATTCTACAAACGTGCACTACGCCGCGGCCGTCTTCGACGTGCTGGGATTCGATGCAGTAACGGCACACCCCTATCTCGGCGCCGAAACCTTGGAGCCCTTCCTCAACCGCCCGGACCGCGGCGTCTTCGTGCTCTGCCGCACATCAAACCCCGGCGCGCGAGACTTCCAAGACATGCGCAATGAGACCGGCGAGCAGCTCTATATCACGGTGGCCAGAGCCGTACAATCTTGGAACATAAACGACAATTGCGGCTTGGTAACCGGAGCGACGTATCCTGAAGAATTGGCAAAGGTGCGACTGGTAGCACCCGACCTTCCACTGCTAATCCCAGGCATTGGCACGCAGGGCGGCGACTTGAAAGCATCGGTGCGTGCCGCCGGCACAGCCGCGCCCATGCTCATCAACGCCTCGCGCAGCATCCTCTATGCCAGCAATGACCGTGACTTTGCCGAGGCAGCAGCTGGAGCAGCCGCAAAGCTCCACGCGGAAATCAATCAAGCGCGCTTGGCAGTTACGTAGGGGCACGACATGTCGTGCCGCTACGACCGAGATCAACCGGGAGCGCGGCGGTCACTTTCCGTTCGCACAGAGCCTGTCGCGGGGCGCGCTCACTCTCCGTTCGCGCTGAGCCCGTCGAAGTGCAGTCCAGCTACCAGACGCAGCGATCTCCCTCCGTTCGCACTGAGCTTGTCGAAGTGCAGTCCAGCAACCAGACGCAGCGATCTCCCTCCGTTCGCACTGAGCCCGTCGAAGTGCGGTCCAGCTACCAAACGCAGCGATCTCCCTCCGTTCGCACTGAGCCCGTCGAAGTGCGGTCCAGCTACCAGACGCAGCGATCTCCCTCCGTTCGCACTGAGCCTGTCGAAGTGCGGTCCAGCTACCAGACGCAGCGATCTCCCTCCGTTCGCACTGAGCCTGTCGAAGTGCGGTCTAGCTACCAGACGCAGCGATCTCCCTCCGTTCGCGCTGAGCCTGTCGAAGTGTGAACGGACATGGGCGGGGGGGTTACAGATGCTCCTTGACCTTCTCCGCCACCGCGCGGTTCATTTTCGGCGCCCCGGCCAAGACCTCGACGGACGCCTGCCGAATAGCATCCACGCTCCCAAAGTGCTGCAGCAAAGCTACTTTCCGCTTCGTGCCGATGCCTGGCACCTTGTCAAGCAAAGATCCAAGCGTGTGCTTGGTGCGCACGGTGCGATGGTACGTAACGGCAAAGCGGTGCGCTTCATCGCGGACACGCTGCAATAGCTTCCGTGCCTCCGATCGCTCCTCTAACTCGATTGGCTTAGATTCTCCAGGTAGAAAGATTTCTTCACGCTGCTTGGCAAGCCCCAGCACGGGTATATCGTGCAATGCGAGATTCGCCAGCACTTCCAGGACAGCATTCAGTTGCCCCTTGCCACCGTCTATTACAAGCAGGTCGGGCTTTATGCCCCAGGAGTCCAGCGCGTCCGCCTCGTCTTGCCCGTCACGTTCGTTCTGTTTACCTGTTTCCTCTTCGGCCCTTAAGTCACTCAGGCGCTTTAGCCGCCGTGTGAGCATTTCCTGCAAACTCGCATAGTCATTGGGGCCGTCTACGGTCTTGATGCGGAAGCGGCGGTAATCGCCTGTGCTGGGGAGACCGGTAACGAACACCGCCATAGCGCCAACCGTATACGCGCCCTGGATGTTCGAGATGTCGTAACACTCGATGCGCACCGGTGCTTGGTCCAGATCAAGCACGTCAGCCAATTCGGTGAGGGCTACCTGCGCCCGTTGCTGGCTGTCGAGGTGCCGCAGACGGTGGTCCTGCAGCCCTTGGCGGGCGTTATTTCCCGCTAACTCAACCAAGCGGCGCTTCTCGCCAATCTTAGGCACGTTCAGTGTCACGCTGCCGCCGCGCCGCTCCCGCAGCCACGTGCGGAGCAACTCAGCCCCGCGAATACCGACCGGCAGGAAGAGCGCCTGCGGTATCTGCATGCTGCGACCGTAGAACTGCTGCAGAAAGTCCCGTATCACATCGCGGTCTTCCTCGTCAGACACGTGTTCAAGGATGAAATTCTCACGCCCGAGTAGGTGGCCGCCGCGAATACTGAAGACTTGCACGCACGCCTCATCTTGCTCGCGCGCGAAACCAATGACATCAATGTCTCCCTGGCGAATATTGGTAATCTTCTGGCGCTCAAGAACGCGCTCAACCGCCCTGATGCGGTCGCGCATCACCGCTGCGCGTTCGAATTCCAGCGCATCCGACGCTTCGCGCATATCACCGCGGAGGTTCCGAATTACGTCGCCCGGCCTTCCTTCGAGAAAGCGTGTGACCTGTTCGATGATCCCCCCGTACCCCTCTTGGGTAACTGCCCCAATGCACGGACCCGCGCAGCGCTTGATGTGATAGTCCAGGCACGGCCGTTCATACTCTTTGTCCATATTCAGCGCACAGGACCGATAAGGGAAAAGCCGATTGAGCAGGTTCATGGTGTCGCGCAGGCTATAGGCGCTGGTATACGGTCCATAGTAGCTTGCGCCATCATCCAGTATTCGCCGTGTTGTCAACACACGGGGATAGCGCTCATTGAGGGTGATCTTGAGGTAGAGAAACGACTTGTCGTCGCGCAGCACCACGTTGTAGCGCGGCCGATGGTGCTTGATAAGATTACTCTCCAGCACCAAGGCTTCAATTTCCGTATCGGTAATGATGTAATCGAGCGTCTTGGCATTCTCCACCATGCTCCTGGTCTTCCAGGGCAACCGGTCCTGCCGGCCAAAATACGAGCGCACGCGGTTACGGAGCAGCTTTGCCTTACCCACATAGAGCACCGTGCCCTTGCCGTCACGAAAGAGGTAGCACCCCGGCAACAATGGGATAGTAGCCATCCGTTCGCGGATTTCTTTGACCGGAATCGACACGCAGAATCTCCGTTGGTTGTGCTTGCCAGCACCGACCTCTCGCCATCCGTATGTTATCATGAGCACAAATGGCTCCGTTTTCTCTTCGCTTACTATGGTTAAACCTTGAGGTGAAGTAGCAAGTCTCCAGTAGCCTTGAAGATGGATTCTATCGGGCGATACTGAGCATTGACGCCACAGCTGGCAAGTATGGCTATCACCCGAGCTATTTTTTGCGCATGGTACATGAGCTTGGCGGTCTCAGAGCGGCAAAGCAACTGCTCAGCACAGATAGCCCGCAATCTGGATTGGCCAGACTTTGGGAGTTGGAACTGCTTGACAACTCTATGGAAGCCTTGGTCATACAAGAGCAATGGAGAGATCTCTTTAGCGAAGAAGAACTACAAGAGGCACGCAGACGGTTGAGAGAGTACGGGTATACGTTTCCACGTTGAAAGTCGACAAGCAATAGTCGCCCCGGCGCATGTCGGAGTCCAGGGCTAAGGGGATGATGGGGAATGCGGCGGTGGCAGCGTGACTGCCCGAAGTAGAAGGAACGATTAGGGATGGCGGTATTTGATACTTACAGAGCGTTTGAAGCCCTGACAGGCGCGGGCTTCACAGAACGCCAAGCCAAAGCCCTTATCGACGTGGGCCGCGAAGGCTACGGTGCGCTGGCAACCAAGACTGACATTCAAGACATGGCGACCAAAACCGACTTGCGCGAACTAGAACAGCGCATAACCATCAAGGTTGGCGCTATGCTGTTCACGTTAGCGGGCTTACTGGTTGCGGTACTGGTCGCGCTGGAACTGCTGCCGCTCTAGACTCGACCGGGGCTGGCGAAAAGTGTGTGCCAGCAAACATACACTAAATGCGATTCTGCTAGGGTGTGTCGTCAAAGTAGGCTTGTAGTGATAAGCTGAGGTAGTAACCAATGTAGCAGGATGGGAGCTATGTCAGCAACAGCCGCAGCGCCGGCGCACCGCCGCCACGATATTTCCGACCGGGCGTGGGAGGTATTGG
>JAPOQA010000056.1 GCA_026710945.1 Chloroflexota bacterium | reverse complement strand
CTCTATCCTCCGCAGGCGCAGGGAACTTGCGAGGAGCTGCCCCTAGTACGAGAGGACCGGGGTGGACGCACCGCTGGTGTACCAGTTGTCTCGCCAGAGGCATTGCTGGGTAGCTACGTGCGGAATGGATAACCGCTGAAAGCATCTAAGCGGGAAGCCAGCCTCAAGATTAGGTTCCCCACTCTCGCTGCATTGCGGCGAGAGGTAAGACCCCAGAGAGATTATCTGGTTGATAGGCCGCAGGTGTAAGCGCGGTAACGCGTTCAGCCGAGCGGTACTAATGGTCGAGGACTTAGCCGCGCTTCTAATTGGCAAATTTGGAGTTCTGCAATCTGTGAGTCATTCTCTAAGCGCGGGAATGCTCTCACCTTGGTCAGCTATCTTTGGCGTGCAAGCACGCTAAACACACTCAATCAAGACTTGCGCATTGTTCACGACTGCACATTGACATAACGCGTCGTTTCTTGATGTGCGCTTGCCGCAGCACATTGCGTGGCAGTGCATCTACGACACGTTTCCATATTCCAGTCAAGAATTCCTTGGGTGACAAGGCGAGGGAGGTACACCCGTTCCCATCCCGAACACGGTAGTTAAGCCCCTCAGCACCGACGATACTTCACGGGCGACTGTGTGGGAAAATAGGCCGTTGCCCAAGGATTTTTGAATCTCGGCGAGATCGCGCGGGCGCAACCTGAATGTTCAACAGAATACTTGATCTGCAATGACCATCCATGATGTTCGGTCTGCTCATGAATTGGACCTTCACGAGCTAACCTGGCAAGAAGCTCTGCAAGACTTTATCGGGTTCTATAATGAATGGCTCCAAGGCTCTGCAGGTGGCCCGGCCGCCGCCGTGGACGTTATTCACGGCTACGGTTCGGCCGGATCCGGCGGCGTGCTGCGCAAGCGGTTGCAACAGTTCTTGGCACGGCAGGCGGATGAGGGGCGCTTGGAATTCACTCCGGGCGAGTATGTAGACTCTAACCTCGGTCACACCGTAGTGCGGCCAATCGCACCCCTCCCTGAGGCCCACGAGCTGCTCGCGGCAGAGGTGTATGCCTACTGCGAACGCCCACGCACCCTCAGCAAGATAACCGGCAAGTTTCGCCGCCGCGGCGAACCCGCCGTGAAAGCCGCCATTGACTCCCTGGTCAGACAGCGGCGCTTACGCTCGTATGGCAAAGGCAGCCGCAAAGCGTACGAGGCAATCTAGTCCAGGGGATAGAATCTTAAGCATGCAGGATTGAGCAGGCGAAGTGACCGATGAAGCACGCGGTCGTGATTGAATGGGAGCCGCAGAACTCTTCGGCGTTTGACCCGGATCTTCCCGGGTGCGTGGCTACCGGCGAGGCACAAGAGGAAGTTACGCAGAACATACATCAGGCGATCGCCTCCTACCTGGTAGGCACGCGAAAGGACGGCATACCGAGTCCGCAAGCGTCAACTATGTTGATCGAGGTGCAGACGCAGAGTGTCCGGTAGGAGTGAAGTGCAAGATCACTCGTGAAAATGTGCGGCTACGATGGCCAGTGGCGGCTACGGGTTGGCAGATGGCGCGTGTGCGCTACACAATGGAACTTATGAGCTTTACTCTATTGATCATCCGCGTACTCTTCCAAGGAAGTGCGCACTGCGAGTAGGAGAGGTTATTCCTCTCCTTTGTTTTTCTGTCTGCAACAGGATTATTGCCGCGGCGGTTCTACATTGCAGAATTGAAGGCTCCAATCGCGCACACTAGTTTAGAGCAAGGGATCGAATCACATGTGGCAAACTCACGAGACTCCGCTTGGCATTCACTTAGTTAGCAGCGTGGTCAATCCGCCTGAGTACCGGCACGGCAAGTATGCATTGCGGCAGGTGCTGGAAGTGGACGCGGCGCAGGTGGCGCGTACGGCAGGGGCGCGGAAGCCGCGGTCCTATCGTCGCGGGGGATCCAAGTCATCTGGGCAGAGCACGTCGGAGAATGAGAGTGTGAGTGGCGCGACCGGGGACAGCAATCCGCCGGACCTGCGGCGGATGGTGTTTTGGGATACGGAGACGACCGGACTGGGTGGGCCGGGGACGTATGTCTTTCTGGTGGGATTGGGGTACTTTGAGGACGATGCATTCGTGGTGCGGCAGCATTTCATTCGCAGCCCGGAGGAAGAGCCCGCCATGCTGCAGGCAGTCGCGGAGGCGTTGCCCCAATGGCCGACGATGACCACCTTCAACGGGGCCAGCTTCGATCTGCCGCTGTTACGCGCGCGCTTGAAGACCCACAAAATCAAGATGGATGTAGGCAATGTCCTTCATTGCGATTTGCTCTACGGCGCGCGTCGCCTCTGGCAACGGAGTCTGCCGGATTGCCGCCTGCAGACACTCGAGAACCACATCCTTGACTTCAAACGGCAGGACGATGTGCCCTCGGCCGAAGTTCCGGGCATGTACTTCAAGTTCCTCGAGAATGGTGACCTCTCCAGCCTCGATGGGGTCTTCCACCACAATGTGCTCGACATAATCTCCCTCGCCGGTCTCATGATCGCGATGCACGAGCAGGTGGTGGAAACGTCGCGGAAAAGTGGCGATTAGAGCGATGTGTGCGCGTTGCGGACCCACGTGCGATAGGCTCTCAGTTGCATCGCCGCTGTCTTGAGCAGCATAGATTAGGCACTCCCCTAGGCGGAACTGTAAGGCCTCCTGTATCCGGATTCCGACTATTGCCGGAAGTGTAAGCATTGAATTACTCGTCGACAGAATCCGCTTTCCATCGGGTGGTGTTAGCCAGTTATGTGATTTCGAGCGCAGCAAGAAGCCTGGAATTTTCGTCTCTCGTAGTCCAACGGGTTGATAGCTCTAGATTCCTCTCTGCGCTGCGCTCCGACCGGAATGACAGGTGCCCAAGGCACTCACAAAATTGCGGATAATGTGATATGCGTCCATGGAATACACACCACTCCGCTCCGCTTCTCTTATTCTGATATCTGTCGACCAGTCACCTGACACATTCAGGTTTGGCGAGTCGATAGCCGGCGATTCTCTTGGTTACATAAAGCAAGACCGCTACTCTCTGCGCTTCGACAGGCTCAGCGCGAACGGTAGGGCAGGCTCAGCGCTAATGACAGAAGGGGTTCCACTGGGCGTGATGGTTTGGTCCTATGGGATCGCATTAAGAGACCCAATAGGGACCGCATGAATGGTTGCAACGTGGATGACGCCTTGGCCCACTCCGAAGGTAATGATCTGGTATCTTGTTCAACCACCCTGTCAATTAGAACGCCTGTTGGCAGCCATAGGGATTTCGCCGCATTGATTCTGCTTGACGACTCTGGGCAGAGAGAGTAACGTAAGGAACACTAGGGCTACAGTAGTGGCTCTGAGTGGTTAATGGTTAGCTACATGCTTTCAAGGAGGCAATGGCAATGCAGTCTGAGTACGAAGAAAGAATTCCTACTGGTGTGACTCGTCGGAACCTGCTGGCGGGCATCGGCCTTGGCGGGCTGGGCGTGACCATCCTGGCGGCTTGCGGCACGGCGACCGCGATGCCGGGAGGCGAAGCCGAAGCCAAGGAGGAGATGGCGGAAGAGAAGCAGGCGGAAGAGGCTCCTGTGGTCGAGGAAGTTACGATCCAGTACTACTCTTGGTTCTCTGAGCGAGACCTGGGCAATGTAGAGACCGTCATGCTGAACCCGTTTGCCGAGGCCAACCCGGGCGCTACCGTAGAGCTCGTTGTGGCCCCAGGCAGCTTGGTAGGGCAGGGCATCGAGCTGACGACAATGTTGGCCGGCGGTGTCCTGGTCGATTGCTTTATGTGCCTTGCGCCGCCCTTGTATGTGCGCAATGGCCTCGTCCAGCCGCTGGATGACCTCATCAAGCGCGACAACTACGACATGACGCAGTTTGCCAGAGACGGCCGCACGACGTTCTCCTCATTCGAGGGCAAAGTTTACGGCCTGACCACCTACCATCACGGTGAGGCGATTGCGCTGCTCTACAACCGGCAACTGTTTACTGATGCCGGCGTTGACGAGCCTTCGGAGGACTGGGACAACTCGTGGACGTGGGATGAGTTCCGTGACACGATGCAGCAGCTTACCAAGGAATCCGGCGGTAAGTTCACCCAGTACGGCCTGGACCGGGTCGGCATCAACTACTATCCCAATACGCCCATGCTCTGGGACGGCGCCTGGATTTCGGATGACTTCCAGTCGATCACCTGCGATTCGCCGGAAGTGATCGAGGCCTATGAGTCCTATATTGCGCTGCAACTCCAGGACAGAAGTTGGCCCTCACGCGATCAGGCCAATGAGAATTTGGGTGAGCCCGGCGCGGGTTTCACTCACTTCACCCTCGGCAAAACCGGCGTGATCAAGATGGGTTCCTGGCAGCTTGGCGGGTACCGCGACACGACGGATATCGACTGGGCGTTCACGCCATTCCCGAGGGCCGCGTCCTCACTGCCTGAGTTCAAGATCTGGGGCTATGGGGTTGGCACCCAGTCAAAGGCAACCGATTTGGCCTGGGAGTTTGTCAAGTTCCATATTCCCGAGGACCGCTGGGCCCTGCTTACCAGTAACATCCCGGCGCGTCTGGAAGGCGCGGAGAAGTTCCTGCGTGATCTGTATCAAGAACGCCCGGGTGTGCGCGTCGATGCCTTCGTAAACTCGCTCCCGCTCGGCGGCAACGGCGGTGATCCCGCGCTCGTTACTTCAGCGTGGCCACGGATGCTCGAAGAAGCGGTCCGGCCGCTTTGGGGCGACATGATCGCCGGCACGGTGGCCCCGGCCGACGGCCTGAAGAACGTCAAGCCGATTTTGGAGAATATCTTGGCGGAAGAGGCAGCCAAGTAAGCCTAGCCAAGAGTTCATCTACTCGGTCTTGCACCAGGCTTAGCGCTTGACCATAGAAGGAGCCGCCCCAATCGGGGCGGCTCTCTCTTTGTTCTGTAAAGGGAATTGAAGTCTTGGCAGCTACACTGGCACTTTGTTGCTAGTCCTCCGCCAAAATGTGCACTCACACATGTTCCGCGAACCAGGAAAGCATCTGCTTCCACGCGTCATTGGCGGACTCGGCATGATAGCGCGAACTGGTGTCGTTGTGGAACGCGTGGTTGGCGTTGGGGTAGATGATCTTTTGGAAGGTCTTGTCGTGCTCCTGCATCGCAGCTTCAATCGCCTCGATACCGGCGTTTATGCGCCGGTCTTGCTCAGCGTAGATGGCAAGTACTGCCGCCTGGATGTTCGGTACATCTGCCAGGGGCGGATTCGGTCCATAAAACGGCACGGCCGCTTTTAACTCTGAGATCTGTGTGGCGCAGCGCCAGGTGACGCCGCCGCCGAAACAGAAGCCGGTCATGCCAAGGCGGTTGGGTGCTACAAATGCCTGGGACTGCAGGAATTGCAGCCCGGCCATGAAGTCATCCACGAATTGCTGCGGCGGGATGTTACTCAGCAGCCCAGGTGCGCTGGAAGCACCACCGGCCGCCTCCGTGCCGCCTTGCCGCGATAGCATGTCGAGCGCAAGCGCCACGTAGCCGTCTCTGCCGAATCGTCGGGCAACGTCCCGAATGTGCTCATTCAACCCCCGGTTTTCGTGGCACACCAGCACGCCGGGGAACGGGCCGTCGCCAGCCGGGCCGGCCAGGTACCCAAGCAGCGTCACGTCTCCTACTGCGATCTCTACCGCACGTGCATCGATGCTAGGATCGTCCGGAGACACAGTAACGCCTGGCGGCAAGTCTTCCGAGGCTGCCATTTCTGTCGTTGGCGAAGGTTGCTCGGCTGCGGATTCCGTGGCAGAATCCGGGGCAGCTTCCTGCTCTTCCGGAGCCCCGCAGGCCGCGAGGATGCTACTGGCAAGGGCCACGCTGCCGGTGATCCCCGCGATGCGCTGGAGCGCTTCCCGCCGGTTGATCTCACCCTCTTGATAGTCTTCTATGAACTCTTCGAGAATGTAATCGCGCAAGCTGGTATCCTGACCGGCGCCATTCTTCCCTGCATTTGCCATATCTCGCACGTTCATAGTCAACCTCCGGGGGCATGAATAGACAGTTAGTTTGTTGGACACCCTACCGTGTTTGCCTAAGAGTAGCCTGAGCGCGCAAGCCTCAGGCGGCGTTCGTCGCTCTTCGGCGCAGTCGTTCTACCCCACGGGATCTGCTCGATGGCGCACGGCATCCGCCAAAGCACGATTCACAAGGTGGGTGTAAATCTGGGTTGTGGAAAGGCTGGAGTGGCCGAGGAGCTCCTGGATTACACGTAGGTTCACGTCGTTTCGCAATAGGTCCACCGCAAAGCCATGTCGTAACGCGTGGGGCGCCAGATGCCCCACACCGGATCTTCGGGCATGTTGCGTAATGATCTTGCGTACCATGCGTGGCGAGAGCCGCTTCTCCCTGTCCTCGGCGTCATCCTCAGCGGACTTGCCGGGACGATAGCGAATGAAGAGCGGTGGAAAATCGTCTTCACGGGTGGCCAGATACTCGCGCACCGCCAATTGCGCGCCTTGCTGTAGAAAGACCGGCCGGTCTTTGTCGCCTTTGCCCCGAATGATGATCTGCAGCAGTTGGTCGGCGCCGAGACGCTCTAACGGCAGATCGGCACGGTCGAGCGCGCAGAGTTCCGCCAAGCGCAGCCCCGTAGAGAAAAAGAGCATGACGAGCGCACGATCACGTCTCCCCTGGGAGGAATCCTGTGGGATGGAACGGAAGAGGTGCACGATGTCTTCAGCGGTAGGGACGTTGCGCGGCGCGTGGCGCTGCAATTTTGGGAGTTGCACCTTGTCGTAAGCAAGTACGGCGCGATCCTCATGCAAGCTAAAGTAACGGAGCATACTGCGCAGGCACGATGCATACTTTGCGAGAGTCGACGCGCTCGTATGTGTGCGCTTCCAGGCCAGGAATGCCGTGATTACGGGCAACGTGAGGTCTTCAACACATGTCACGGGACGGTTCGTTCTTGTGCAGTAGGAAACGAAGTCTCTAAGCATCTGCTCATAGGTCCGAACCGTTTGAGGGGAACGGTTGAGATAACCGCAGTAGTCAAGAAATTGACTACAGTCCTGCCAGAGAGGTGGCGACTCAAGAGTAGTCATAAGAGAGTCCTAACTGGAAGCCGGAGAAAGCATGTGAAGACGCAAGTAGTTGTCAGCGTTCCACGTGACTGTTTGGATGAGAACTGGCTGGCTTGGACTATAACCGTCAATTGGCAGAGTTGAGATGCACCTAAAGAGATTGCTGAATTCGTGGCTGAGAAACGCTTGGGAACCGCACTAGATCACCGAGATCAGTCCAGATGGCAAAGTGCGCATAGAGACAATGCGAAATCGCAACGGCAGATGCGGCAGCACTTCAATGGGCCGCGCAGAACTGTTACGTAGAATTATGCATGACAAATCTCGCTGGAACAGGAGAATTCAATCTGCCTGCTCCAGCGGGATGGGTAATCGTCTATTCCTCTTCCTTGGGGAAGAGCACGACACGAATGTAGCGGTCAAGAGTTAGGTAGCGTTCGGCTGCTGCCGACACTTGGTCTAAGGTCACAGCATCCAAACGGTCTAAGTAACTATTGATCACGGCAAAGTCTTCGCCGCGCTGTAGTACAGATCTGATTTGGCCCAGCCAGAAGGAATTCTCCTCGACTTGCTCCTCTCTGGATGAACGGAAGAGCTCTTTGGAAGTGTCGAGATACTTCTGTTCGCCGCCATCAATCAGCCAGTTCAGCTCTCGCTGGATTGCGGCAAAGAGTTCCTCAACGCGATCGGGATCGCTGCCAAAGTAGGCGTATACTTGGTACTCGGAGTCTGGGATTGAGGAGGTTGAGGCGCTAACGCTCACGCCGTACGTGCCGCCGAGTTCCTCACGAATCTCTTCGCGCAAGCGAATTTGGAGAATTTCGCCCATGAGCGCAATAATCAATGCTTCCTGCCGGTCCCACTCCAAGTCCCCGGCGAATATCAAAATCGTCGTGCTCCGTGGCTCGATGCCGAAATAGACTTCCTCGTCTATGAGATCGGACGGTGGATCGATATTGGGGTCTTGCCACTGCTCGGCACGACCGGAAACCGGCAGACTGGCCAAGTACGTCTCGGTCAACGCGCGCAGCGCGTCCCAATCGAATGCGCCCACAAACACAAACGTTGAGTCGCCCACGTCCGCAAAGCGGTCCGTGTACACTGCCAGTGCGCGCTCCATATCTAATTCATCAAGCAACTCGACGGTGAGCGGGCGCCGCCGGTAGTGGTCTTGGAAGAGAATTCTACGTACTTCGTCGAAGAACAGTGTATCCGGGTCCATGAGGCGGTTCTCGGCCGCGTCCTGCAACCTGGTAACGTAGGTCTCAAAGTAAACGGGGTCAATATTCGGGTCGGTGGCGTACAGGGTGATCAGTTGGAACAGCGTCTCCAGGTCCTGCGGCGAAGCACTACCGCCGAATCCTTCAAACTGCGAGCCGATGTAAGGGGACACCGCTACCCGCTTGCCGGCTAAGAGCTTGTCTAGTGCAACGCTGTCATGCGGGCCGGCCCCGCTCCCGGCAACGAGAGAGGCGGCGTGCGTGGCCGAGATATAGTCCTCGTCAGACACGAGCGAGGTGCCTCCCGGACTGAAGGACCGGAAGAGCACTTGGTCGTTGTTGAAGTCGGTCTGCTTGGCGACGACGGTAATGCCGTTGGAAAGCGTCCACTGTACGGCATCGATGGACTCGATCTGCTGCTCCGCCGTAATTGAGCCCTCTGTTGGTATTGACGCTAAGAGAGTCTGGTCCGCGGCTTCATCCTCGTAGCCCGCCACATCAAGCATGTGTGCAGTTACGAGCTGTTGCGTTACTGCCTCTTTCAACTCGTCCTTGGTGCCCGGGCCAATGTCTTCGGGGCCGGTTACCAGCAGGACGGTGTTGCCCGGGTCGCTCCAAGAGTGAGCAAACGCGTCGACCTCACCCAGGGTAATCTGCGGCAAGAGATGCTGGGTCAGTTCCCATTCCATTTCTACGCCCGGGGCGACTGTGCTGCTCAAAAAGTGTTCGATATACTCCTGAGCGAGCGACCGAGACTCCAGTTGACCCCGTCTTTCGAAGTAACTTTCCATAAAGCTAAGCAAATTAGCCTTTTCACGGTCTAGTTCGGATGTCGTGAAACCATGCTGGCGCACGCGCTGCATCTCTTCGAGCATGGCGTTAAGACCGTTTTCGACACCGTCTTTCTCAATAGCGAGCGAGAAGACGAACATGTCCGCAGTGTCCGATAGTCCTCCGCGTCCCGCACTTGCACCGAGGTACGGTGGACTCGGCGTCCGGCTAAGCTCGAACAGCCTCGCGTTGAACATCATGAAAGAGAGCCGCTCGATCAGAATATCCCGGTAGGCTGACAGCGTCACGCCGTAGCCCGAGGGAATCGTGCGTACTAAGAACGTACTCGTGCCCGTTGCCTCGGGGTCCGTAAACACCGTCACGCGCGGTTCAGCGTGGCTCGGCACTGGGTAGCGGGGCCGCTCCGTAGGCGGTTGTATGGCGGCACGCTCTTGCATCGCTTCCCCTTCGGGAGGCGGCGCGAAGTGACGGCGCACGAGAGTTTCCATTTCAGCTACGTCGATGTCGCCGACGACGACTACTGCCATCAGATTGGGTCGATACCAGCGTTCGTAAAAGCCGCGCAAGTCTTCTGCCGTCGCATTCTCTAGGACTTCCAAGAGGCCGATAGGCAGACGGTCGGTATAGCGCGAGGAGCCGAATACCAAGGGTATCCAATGGTTGAGGAACCGATCGCTGTATCCCAACCTCGTGCGCCACTCTTCAATGACCACACCGCGTTCCTTTTCAACCTCTTCCGGATCGAACGAGATGGCGTAAGCCCAATCGCTGAGGATCTGGAACGCAGTTTCCAGGACTTCCGCATCTTCGGTCGGGACCTCAAGTTCATACGTCGTGGTATCAAAGCCGGTGGAGGCGTTGAGGTCCGGGCCAAAGTTGACGCCGAGAGACTCGAGGTACTCGACGATCTGCTGTTTTTCAAAGCGTTCAGTGCCGTTGAAGGCCATATGCTCGGCGAAGTGCGCCAGCCCACGCTCCGATTCTTCCTCAAGGACGGAACCGGCCCGCACGACCATCATCAACTGCACGCGGTTCCTGGGCTCTTCGTTGTGCCTGATGTAATAGGTCATGCCGTTGCTCAGCGTGCCATGCGTCACCACAGGATCAAGCGGCAAAACCGAATCGGGCGTGAGCTCCGCAACCGGTATGGGTGTCGGTGCAGCCGGCTCAGGCGGCGGTGTAGGTGCGGGAACTTCTGTGGCAACCGGCGGGGCAGTTGGCGCAGGTGGGGGTTCCGCTACAGGCTGAACGCTACACCCAGCTAACACCACTGCTATCGACGCGATTAACACGCCAAAGAGAATTGACCTTACAAATTTAGACACCACCTTCTCCTTACTGTGTCCACCTCAAAGCGACAATGCAATCTGCATTGCAGCCCGGTACTTCGCCGTACCATGGCTGCGCAACGTGCAGTGTTTACCACTATCTGGCTATTCCTACCAAAGTCTCACTCTTGCTATTTAATTATCAAACGGTAGGCAGGAAGCTGAAAGAATCGCATAGCGCCATCAATCGTGACGCCCAGAATTAGCAGCATTAGCCCAGTCAATACCGAACTGAAAGCCGCCAAACCCAATCACACTCAGCACTATCCCCAGTGCAAGAGCTATCCGAATTAATTGTAGCATAGCCAGACGACCGAAGTTTGGAGCTCTTGTAGCGGAGTCTAGACTAGTAGCCGCCGAGGCGGAGGCTGCGGTCTTGCAGGGGCAGCTCCATGCGTTGGCCGCTGCGATAGGACTCGCGAATGGCGATGCCGATCTCCAGGGCTTCGCGCCCGAATTCGCCGGGGCAGGACTCTTCCACACCGGCTTCGATTGAGCGGGCGACACCTTCGATGGCGTCAGTCATGGAACTGCGGGGACGCCAAGGGAAGGGGAACTGCCGCTGGTATTCACCATCTAATTCATTTTCGCCTCGTCCCCACAATTCGAACCAGGCGTGGTGGTTGCGGGTGAAGACACGGCCGCGCTCGCAGTTGAACTCCATGCTCCAACTCCGCCAGGGCGCGTGAGAATTGAGAAAACCCAGCACGCCGTTTTCGTAGCCAATCATGCCCGAGCCGCTCTGGTCTTCATTGGTCTTGGCGGTTTCGGGATCGTCCATGTGACCCTGCACCCAGCGCGCGGGAGCGCCAACGAATAGACTAAAGAGGCATAGCGTATGGCTGTGAATGTTCGAGAGCGGCATCGGACTTTGGCAGACCATCGAGCGCAAGGGCCCTAGTTCGCCGCTGTCGATGAGGGCTTTCGCATTCGTGTATGGCGCGTACCAATTGAGGTGGGCGGCGATGGCGAGGATAGTGCCGGTGCGGCGGCAGGCCTCGATCATCGCGTCGGCCTCGGCGGGAGTGCGGCACATGGGCTTGGTGGCATAGATTGCCTTGACACCGGCCTCTGCCAATGCAGTAACCGCCTCTGCGCGTTCCACCGGCCCAGTGGTGACGCAGACAATGTCAGGGCGTTCTTTGGCAACCATCTCGCGCAAGTCGGTGTAGAGGGCCTTCACGCCCCAGCGCTCACCAAAATAGGCCAGCCGTCTCTGATCGTAGTCGACACCGGCAACGAGTTCGACATTGCGCGCTTCAATGATCGCCGGGGCATGGGCCCACGGCCAGGGATAGTGGGGCTTGCCAACGTGCTCGTCGTCAATGGTACTACCCATGCGTCCGCAACCCACCACGGCGGCGCGGTAATGGCCCTTGGGCGCCGAAGCGGCCACTTCCAAGTCCGCACGGGGGCCTTCCCAATCCGGGTCATGCGAACGAACTCTCATGGTGTGCCTCCAAGTTTTCGCAATCCTTTGTTACGGCGAGAGCCTGCTTGGAAAGGCGCATTGCGCAAGACGCGCAACCTATTCGCGCCCAGGTCTGGCATACTCCACGAAACCGCCTGCCCCCACGAGGAGCATGGCCGCGGCAAGGACTAGGGCAAAGACCCAACCTGCACTGATGCCGGTTGCAGTGTCTTCAGAGTCTGTGGGGGACGGTCCTTTCGTTCCCGCCTGTGGAGTTTCACCCTCTCCCAGCGCATCAAGGTCGGCTTGCGCGGCACTCAGGAGGGCGGTGCGGCTGCAAATACTCGCCGTGTAGCTGTCGTCATCGTAATGGCTGTCTGAAGCGTAGACGATGTACTCTTCGCCTTCAACGAACGTGTAGCCGCAGCTGCCGCCGGTCGGGGGCGTCGTGATGTACGTGACTTCGTGGACAGCGCCTTTCCAAACCGTGCTGACTTCAAAGCCGATGGTGGAGCGGTCCTCCGGTGTGACAGTCTTTCCTTCAGGGTCATAGGAGTGCTGCACCACGAAGACTTTGCCCACGAATACCGCGTCAAACTTCGCCAGCTCTTCCGCAGGCGGACCGGGTACCGCACAACTGCAGGCGTACACTTGCTCTGCAAGAAATAAGAAACAAGCGAAACTGAGCATAAAGGCCAATAACACTACATAAATGGGCGCAAATCTGAAGCTAAGTCGCTCATGCCCGGCAATTGAAGTCAGCACTAATTCCTCCTGAACTCTCCGAAGATTCTGCGGTGTTGCACCGCTCGGATACGTTGCTCAAGCTCAGTATATTGCATAGACATGTGAATCGTAAGTGTGCTGGCCGCTCACCATATGCCCAGGGATCTCAGGTATTTCGTGCCCGTGCCAAGGTCATAGAGCTTGCAGGCTAACCAAGAATGTTGGAACATACGCTTGGGGCTAGTGACTGAACAGAAACAAGAATTGAGGTAATTATGCATTTCGTCAGGTTCATTGCCGCATTCGTCGTATACACGGTTATTGACATAGGTTGGAACTTCTCGCCTATTGCGCAGAATATGTACGAGAGTCTGTATGAGGAAAGCGGCAACAATGTGCTCTTTGATAGCTTTGGGAAGCAGCCGGATACGTGGGGCGGGGGTGAGTTTGTCTCCCTGCTGGCGTTTCTCTTGCTGATTGCCCTCGCCAATAGCTACCTTGCAATTGAGCCGGCAGTTAAGGAGCGCAACCTGCGCAAGGCGATGCAGAACAGCTTTGTGCTGGGCTGCGCGGCTTACGCCACGTACATAGTGCCGATCTTCTTGATGCTTGCCACGTGGCCCGGGATCCTGGTGCCTGTGGACATTCTCATTGGAGGCTTACTAAGCCTCATTACCTCAACGGTCGTGACCTATGTGACGTTGCGCCGGACCAGTTCTTAGCGTTGCGCCTTAATCCTTAGCTTTCCAAAGGACAGTTGCATGTGGCAGCAAGGCGCCATTGGTACGGCATTCCGTCCATGCAGGAGTGATTAACGCTGTGGATGAGCTCAGCGACCTTCGCGTTAGGAGGGGCTAGCTTCTGCGCCGGTGTAGAACGCGGTGGTGTTCCGTGCCGCGGCGTGCGCCTTCTCGGTGTCTGTTCCGGCTGCAATTGACGCTTGGGCCCAGCCCTCGCTGCTGCCGGAGATGAAGGCTTTACCTGCCGCTGAAGTGGCAAACTCCATTTCGTCCGGCTTGGTCCAGCCCGGCTGTTCGAGAAGAAGGGTGAGTCCCAGGAAAGCCGTCTCCCAGCCCACGCCGACTGCTCCCGGACCGTATTGGTCCCAAAACGGCGATAGCAGCGCAGTGTGCGTGAGTGACAGTTGCACGCTACCAATTCCAGTTTCCGTAAGGCGCACCTCCACCCAGCTCACGTCCCCGGCAAACTCCCAGGTGAGGGCAAAGTGCGCTTGCGGCTCGCACGCCGTAATCGTACAGCTCGCGTTGCCTTCGATCTGAAATTTCCCCCCAAGTTCTAAGTCTCCGCTGATCCCCGAGAACCAGCGCGGGATGCGCTCCTTGTTTGTCACGGCGTCCCAGAGGTCTGCGGGCGTCGTTGCGATGCTGCGGGCAAGTGTAACCGCGTTCGCGGACTTGCCGTCTCTCTCCAAGTACGACACGGAGCGCTCTAAAGCGCTGAGGTAACTCTCAAAATCGAATTCCATAGTCTCTCCTGTAATCTTCATCGACTCAACTCTGATACACTGTGGCGCACAAGTGTCCGAAATTCGTCGGTAGTAGTTTCCATCATCTCATATACTTCAATTGACTTTGCCAGTAAGAATCTGCCCTAAGCAAACAATCTGTTGAGTTTGGAACATGCACATCGTGGACCTCTCGCAATCGAGAATCATCCGTTCCAGTGGGAAGCCTCATCAATAGTGCTCCTTAAGAAGCCTGTTGACCTCAAACCTAGGGATGGAAGGCGGCTTCTCAACAGCGTTCATCAAATCCCAATAGGAAGTCTCCCCGAGCCTAGATGAAATGCTCTTCGGGTAGCAGTACTCATACCGTGTCAACTCTAAGTTTTCGTCGTATCTACTTGCAATGCTCCGTACTCGCTCAACATGTGCATATTCGTAGATGCCCCATCGTATGTCATTTAGGAACTTTGCAAGCATGGTTGCGTGATACAAGAGAATGTCTTCACCGAAGCGGGTGTAGAAATCTTCCAATGCCATCAGGCACTTATCAATAGGAAAACAGTAGTCGTTTTCTTTTAAGAGTTTCTGTAGTTTTTCTGCCTGTCTGGTTTGCCGTGTAAAGTGATGCTTGCTCATATTGCCGCATATAGTGATGAATTGCTGCCTCTCAATTGCTAGGTCGATCTTCAGATTCAAAGCAGGAAACCATGTTTGTACATTAATTTCTTTTTCTTCGAGCCAGCGTCTAAAGGACTTGACAGCTCCAGATAAGGCTTCCACTTTAGAATCACCCAGCAACGGACTTTCGCCTATTGCGTCCAGCCTTTGAAGGTAATTCCCACAACCACGAAGAAGCTTTTTGTCAGGAGACGATAGGAAATCCACGAGCAAGATGCTGAAATAAGCTTGATGAATTCGAGTTGTGAACTTTACCTCTGCTTCGGACGAATTATCGCAAGAGTAGAAACACATAGTTTCACGATTGACCATATCGTCAATTAAGTCTAGAGATGCCTTCAGGACTATCACTTCGATCTCCAAGTCAGAAAGAGATAACTTCTCCTGGTATGACCTCTGTTTTGCCATATTCTTTGTTTCTCCAGTGTGCCCGAATTGTAGTTTTCAAGGTGTAAAATCCGCGCACTTACTACCGAAATGTATAGGGGTAGTCTCCCTCCAACGTCAACTCCCACTACATAACACTAGAGTTGCTGCTCGCTGGGGAAGCTGTCACAGTAGAGCACATGCGGCTTGTCCTTTATCTCCTCGTACATGTATTCCATCACCACCGCTACTGCATTATCGCTGGGATTGTTACTCGCTGCGTGTTGTGCTGCGGCCTTTAGCCAAATCTCCAGCATGTAGTTCTGCCCTTGGTCAAGCTGGTTCGGGCTTGGCTTTCCATATATGCCAAACCGCTCATACCACCACACAAGATCAACTGCTATTGCCAGCACTTCTTCGACTATGCATTCCTCTTTGGAAGTAGGTGCGCTTCCCTCACGTACAACTTGATGGTAATACGCATGTATAATCTCATGCGCCAGTACTGCTGCCATAAGGTCTAGGCTGAAATCCTGTGCGTACCTCTGATTGAGCACGATACGCTCTCGGTTGGGGTCATAGTGAGCATAGGTACCTTCACGCAATGCCTTCCATTCAACGACTGTGCCAAGCTCTTGCCAAGAGGCCATCAGCCCCTGCCCGGTAGGAGTAGTTGCCATTACCGTTGCCGCCTG
>JAPOQA010000055.1 GCA_026710945.1 Chloroflexota bacterium | reverse complement strand
TTGAGTTCTCCTTGCACCAACGCGTGGACGGCTTCCCCCTAGATCTCGAAGCCGGTCGCGGGACGGGGGTGTACGGGGTTGCCCACCCCCGCCACTTTTACCACCGCGCCCTCCGGAGCTAGGTTGCCGCGCAGAATGACCATCGTGCCACCGGCAAATATCGGATCGTCCGCCGAGCGCACGATGTCCTGGCCGTTTTCCGATACCTGTGCGCCTGCCACGTCTTCCGCCAGCGTCTGGCCCGTCACCGTGAGGCAGTCGCCGTGGAGCAGACCGGCTCGCAACATCTCCCGCATGATGAGCGGCACACCGCCCACCTTGTCGAGGTCGGCCATCACGTACCGACCGCCGGGTCGCATGTCGGCAATATGGGGCACGCGCTTGCTCACGCGATCAATGTCGTCGAGATCGAACGGCACGCCCGCTTCCCAGGCGATGGCGGGCAGATGGAGCGCCGCGTTCGTTGAACCGCCGGCTGCCAGCGCGACAGCTACCGAGTTCTCCATCGACTCTTTCGTGATGATGTCGGACGGCTTCCGGTTGTTGCGCACGCAGTCCATCACCAGATGGCCCGCGTCCACGCACACCTGATCGCGGCGTTCGTCCATGGCCGGTGGCGAGGCGCTGCCGGGTACCGAGAGACCCATGGCCTCCAGCGCGCTCGACATGGTGTTGGCCGTGTACATGCCGCCGCACGAGCCCGGCCCCGGACAGGCGTGCAACTCAAGGTCGGTCAGTTCATCATCGCTGAGATTGCCGGCTGCGTGCGCGCCTACGGCCTCGAACACGTCCTGAATTGTCACGTCCTTGCCCTGCCAGCGCCCCGGCATAATGCTGCCTCCATAGACGAAAACGCTGGGAATATCGAGGCGCGCCATGGCCATGGCGCAGCCCGGCAGGCTCTTATCGCACCCGGCAATCGTGACCACGCCGTCTAAGCGCTCGCCGATGGCAACCGCCTCAATCGAGTCCGCAATGATCTCCCGCGTCACCAGGCTGGTGCGCATACCTTCCGTGCCCATGGCAATGCCGTCGCTCACCGTAATGGCGACAAACTCAATCGGTGTACCGCCGGCTTCGCGAATACCTTCCTTTACCTTCTGGGCCAACCGGTCCAGGTGGTAATTGCACGGCGTCACCTCATTCCACGTACTGGCCACGCCAATGAGCGGCTTGGCCAGGTCTTCGCTGCTAAACCCCATGGCGTGGAACATCGAGCGCGCGGGGGCACTCTTCGGTCCCACGGTGATATCTTTACTAAACGGTTTGATGTCCACGTTGCCACTGTCACTCATACGGTCTATTCTCCTCGTTTGTAACTACACGAAGCGAGGTGCATGCCTCACTTGCGGCCCACACTGCGCGTACGAGACTGTTGCGCCGCACGGTCTCTGCCATCTCTGCTGCCAAGCACCATCAGGCGGTCTCCCGGCGCGCCGCCAATCGCCCGGCCAATTCAGCCCTGATTGCGACGAATGGCGCTCAGTTTATTCCGACTGTAAGTAGAAGAATACCACTCCACCACAGCACATGCCGAATAGAGCACAGATCAAAGCAAAGAAGGTATGTCCGCGGACCAATCGTGTCGCAATAAAGTAGCGCGGGGGCTTGTCCCCCGCCTGAGTGGGAGCACAGAGCGCAATCTCCGGCTGCAATCTCTCATGAGGGAGCCACTGCAGATAGGTTGACCCTACAGCGGCGCAGAGCCTGCACCGTATTCGATACGGGGTTACAAACCTGTTCTGAGCACTTCGACAGGCTCAGGACGGGCCCTTCGGCAGAGCCTGTCGAAGGGCCTGCGCTATCGAGGATATGAGGCGCGGTGCTCTGCGCCACTTTGTCTAATGCGACAACATTGGTCTGCGTACCCACCCTGTACGTGAAAGCAAGTAAAGGACTCTTCGCGCAAGGCCGACCCGCGTCTTATGCCAGAACGGATAGCTGGGCAAGTTACCGGTGCTCTCTACCATTCACGATGGACCTACGTGCCTCCGGCGATCTCCGGCCATTGGCTTTCCGGAAAGGCGCGCATGGTCTCGGTTGCGCCGCCGGAGTTGCGCAGCGCGAGCATGGCCCGCGCGCAGGAGACGTCATCGGGAAATTCGGTGATCAGCACGCCATCGTATTGCCCCATTGTCAGGTATACCTCTATCAGTTTGCCGCCGTGGCGCTCGATGGTCGCACGGGTTGCGGGCGCGCCGTCGGCAAAGGCCTCCTCCAGCGGCGTGTCGAGATCGTCAACTTCCGCATTGGTCATCGTGAGCAGCACAACGTATGTATTCATAGAGCTGTCCCCCTTGCAGTCTTGTGATTCTATTGGACTCGCCTGTCGGAGCAAGACGTGCACACGCGGGCTTACTGTCGCAAGTATTCGGAATCCGCAAGACCCTGTCAACGCCGCCTCTTCGCCGCTTGCCGCTACGCCATGCGCCGCCCACCATCGACCGCAGGTTACAAACCTGTCCTGAGCCTGTCGAAGGGCCTGCGCTACCGGAGTAACCGACCTCGCTCTGCACGACCACATGTGGCTATAATCACAGTGGTCAATTCTGAAGTAAGGTCACTATTATGACACCCTGCATACGCGCATCAGTCTCACCAGCGGTAGGCACGGCCGGCGAGTACGGCACGTGGGTCGTACGCTGCATGGTCGAAGAAGGCGAGCTCGCCGCCGGCGACACCATTGCCGTAGCGCTGCCCCACACCTGGCACGCCTGGCAACGCAACTCTGCCAAAGGCGTGCACAGCCTCGATCCCACACAACCCAACTACGTCTCGGCCCGATCCTCCCGCGAGGACGTAGAGATTCGCTGCACCGTGCCCGATGGCTCCACCGACGAGTACGAGAAGCGTACCCGCGACGCTCTTGTGGGTCCGCCCAACCGCTGCGCGTACCACACAGAGGTGACCGTGACTCAAGGCATGCTGCGGGCCGGCGACTGGATAGATGTGACCTATGGCGATACCGGAGGCGGCAGCCCCGGCTTCACCGCCGCGCTCCATCCCAATGGGCATGAGCCCGTGCGCATTGCCGTGATTCCTGCTGGCAGCGAGGGCAGCAGGAACCTGCTTCCCGTGGCAGAGAGTCCACTGATCGTAACCAAGGCGGCGGAACCAGTGGAAATCGCCGCGTATGCTCCTTCTCACGCACGCGTGGGCTCGGAAGTGGCTTGCCACGTTGTAGCGCTGGACGCCTGGCAAAACCCCGCCACGTCTGCGCAAGTCTCATTTGCCGTCTCAATCGCAGAAGGCCGCGCGGAGCACCCTGATACCGTTACGCTCAATCCGGAGACCGGTACGTGCGTCGTGCCGTTTACGCCAACCGCGCCGGGTGTGTTGCGGCTGACGGTGACAGCGCTTACCGGTCAGGGCCTGCCCTTCGCCAAGCTCAGGGCGAACGGAAAGGAAATGCCTGAACAAGAGGAGAAGAGCAGGCCCAGAGCGAACGGCGGCGGGACTCTGGCGGCGACATCTAATCCCATTCTTTGTGCCAGTGAACTACCGGACGAACAGGTATTCTGGGGTGATCTGCATTCCCACGCCCGGCGCAGTTTCGACGCCACCGGCGACCTGCCATTTCATTACGCACGCGACGTGGCGCGCCTCGACTTCTACGCCCTCACCGACCACGTGGAGGGCCTTTCGGACGAGATGTGGCAAGAAATCCAGCTCGCCACGCAGGACTGGTACGATCCCGGCCGGTTTGCAACGATTCTCGGCTACGAGGCCACGTTTCCCGCGCCCTGGGCGCACCACAACGTCTACTTTCGCGACGACGGCGACGTGCGCATCGGCCGCCACAACGGCACCGTGCAAGACCTCTGGCAGCAGCTCGTTACCGGCGAGGCGATGACTATCCCCCACCACACGGGCGTGCGCTTTTCGTCGAAGGCCAGCAACCTGCCCGGCGGCACCGGCCCGAACATCGACTGGCAATACGCCAACGATACCTTCCGGCGCGTCGTCGAGGTCTATTCCGGTCACGGCCTCTGCGAATACTACGATCCGGAGCATCCGCTGGCCTACCAGCACTGCGATTTCTCGTTGAACGACTCGGCGGTAGGCCCCCACTACGTGCAGGACGGCTGGCTCACGGGACAGCGCATGGGAACGATCTGTTCGTCGGACAACCATCAGGCGCAGCCGGGCAGACGCCAAACCGGCCTCGCGGGGGTGTGGGCGCCCGCGCTCACGCGCAGCAGCATCTTCGATAGCATCCACAATCGCCAGACCTACGGCACCACCGGCGCGCGCATTATTTTAAAAGCGTGGGTAAACGATGTCTTCATGGGACAGGAGACCGCTAGCGGCAACGGCGTGAGCGTGCGCGTCTGGACCGTGGGCACGGCAGAACTTGCCTGGATCGAGATTCTGCGTGGCGACCTGGACGCGCAGCGCTTCGACGTGGTCTACCGTCGGGAGCCGGAAACTGCGGAAGCCGCCTTTACTTGGGATGATCCCCAGCCGGTGGCGAACGCGCTCTATTATGTGCGGCTGCGGCAAAAGGAGCCCGTGGCTGGGCGCGTGGTGCAAGCGTGGTCAAGCCCGGTATGGGTTGTGCAGAATAAGGAAGATGAGACGTAGGATGCCATCGCGGTTTTCCGCTCACCTTTCGACAGGCTCAAAGCGAACGGAATACCTGCTGCCCTACATTCACACCGTACCAATTACGCACCGAATTGAACACGCACCGTACAATACGTGCACTGATCTGCAAGCGCACTGTACTAAACGTGCACTGTTCTGCGCACGTACCGTGCTACCTCCACGTTGTGCTCGCCCACTCGAACTCTTGCCGAAGTGGAGCGCGCATACCCAGACTCACGAAGGCAAGAGTAAAGGTGCGCCGAGAAACCGCCGAAAAACCTCGCGTCCGCGGTAGACGCCGTGCGGCCATAGTTCTTCCTCGATCCGCAGCAGTTGGTTGTACTTGGCCAGGCGTTCCGAGCGCGTAATAGAGCCAATCTTAATCTGGCCCGCGTTCATGCCCACCGCCAGGTCGGCAATGGTCGCATCTTCAGTCTCCCCCGAACGCGCGGAGACCACCGGCAAGTATCCGTGAGTTCGCGCCAGCCTCAGTGTTGCCATGGCCGCGGTCAGCGTGCCGACTTGATTCACTTTGACGAGCACCGCATTCGCCGCGTTGGTCTCAATGCCCTGCTGCAGGCGCTGCACGTTGGTGACAAAGAGATCGTCACCGATGAGTTGCGCCCGCCCGCCCACGCGAGTTGTGAGCGCCTGCCAGCCGGACCAATCGTCTTCCGCCAGACCGTCTTCAATTGAGATAATCGGATACGCTTCAACCCAGCGCGCGAGCAGGTCCACCATCTCCGCGCTCGAGAGTATCCGATTCTCCGCGCTCAGGTGATACTTGCCTTCGTGGTAGAAGTGCGTCGCCGCTACGTCGAGGCCAATTGCCGCGTCTTCCCCGGGCCGATAGCCGGCCCTCTCGATCGCCCGCACGAGTAGCTGCACGGCGGCCTCATTCGCTGGAAGCCCGCCGCCGGTAGGCTCACCCGCGCCCACCGGCGGCGTCAAGCCGCCCTCATCCGCCACCAGCGTGCTCGCCCCGCGCGCGGTGAGCAATTCATACATGGCGTGGTAGACGTTGCGCACCATTACCAGCGCGTCGCTGAAGCTATGGGCGCCAATGGGAATAAGGAGAAAATCCTGAAAGTCAACGACGCCGCGCGCGTGCAGCCCGCCGCTGAGGATGTTCACCATCGGCACCGGCAACTCTCGGGCTAGACTGCCTCCCAGATAGCGGTAGAGCGGCAGGCCGAGACTCTCCGCCGCCGCGTGGGCCGCTGCCAAGGAGACGCCGAGCACCGCGTTGCCGCCCAAGCGGCGCAGGTTCGGCGTACCATCGGAAGCCACCAGAACCGAGTCAACCTCGTGCTGCCGTGTGGCCTCAACGCCGACCACGGCGGGACCGAGCACCTCGTTTACGTGACGCACGGCATGGCGCACGCCCTTGCCCTGATAGCGTGCCGGATTGCCGTCACGAAACTCCAGGGCCTCATGCCGTCCCGTCGACGCGCCCGAGGGCACAATGGCGCGACCGCGTGCGCCGCCCGCAAGGGTTACGTCCACTTCGACAGTGGGCACACCCCGCGAGTCAAGCACTTCCCTCGCATGCACATGCGCTATCGTCGTCGCGGGGCTAGCTTTACCTATTCCAGGTTCGGTTCCGTCATTCCCGCGCCCGGTTCCGTCATTCCCGCTTTCGCGGGAATCCATCTGCTCTTCTTGCATTAGTTCGCCATCTCCCCGGCAATGCAGGTGTACACGTCGTCAACAACACCGGGCCGTTCGTGCAAGATACACCTGCTCACGCGTCGCACGATCTCCTTGGTTGCTTCGTCCGTAATGTACTCAACCGGCGACTTGCCGTCGATGCGCGCCAGCATGAGACAGCCAAGCTGTCTCAGCGTCTCGGCCTGCATCTCGGTCCAGTCAACACCCGTCAATTCGTCACGATAGCCTGCCAATAGTGCAGAAACCGCTTGGAAGTAATCCTGCTGAACATGGGCGTTGACGATGGACTTTATCAGCAGGTGATTGACGCAGAAAGCCAAGTCGAACGCCGGGTCACCCCAGTGCACCACCTCGAAGTCGAGCAGAAGCAGGGACTGGTCACGCCCACCATCCTCGTGAGGCACACAGGCTGCTTCCTCCGGTAGCGCAGGTTCGATTGCCTCCGGTAGCGCAGGTTCGCAACCTGCGTTCGCCGGCACCTGCGCACCCGTCCGTGGCTCGACGTGGCCCCCGTCTTTCCCGCCCACAGGGCCGTCGGGTGGCCCGCTCTCTCCGTCATTCCCGCGCAAGCGGGAATCCATCTTCTTTGCGCCGCTGATACTTAACCCAGAGCGGGGGACAAGCCCCCGTGCTACGGTTGAAGAACCGAAGCGGGAAGGCTCCCCCTCGCGCAAGACAAACATATTCTTCGGACTATAGTCGCCGTGCACCAACGCCAACTTCCGCGCCTTCATCTGCGCAATCGCATGGTCGAACACCGGCCGCAAGGACGGATGCTTATCCGCCGTAGAGTTGTAATACGGGTCCACCCGCAATTGCCAAAAAACCTCGTCATCGATAAACTGCTGCTTCACCGCCGGGTCCTGGATAGCATGCATTTGAGCGAGCATGCGGCCTGCCCCCACCGCCACGGGCACGTCTACCCTACCGGAAAGCAAGTCCTCTTTCCAAAGCGTTGCCGACTCCGGCGCGCAGGACATGCCGTAGATGAAGTTCTCTTCGTCGATGAAATGCACCTCCGGTACCGCGCCGCTTGGCAGATAACCCGCCACGACACGCAGTGCCTCCGCCTCCCGCAAGGCGCGATCGATGCGCGACGGCCAGTAGGCCTCCACCCGCAATTCAGGCAATGCCTGCTTGAGCACCATGCACTGTGCGGGAGTAGTGACCATGAGGACAATGTTCGATACTCCGCCACCCAAGGCTTTCACGCGAACCACAGCCTCAGAGTCTAGCGCGCCCTGCGCAGCGAGATAGCGCCCAATCTCCGCACAGTCCATCTTGTCAAGAGCAAGCATGGGGTAGAGCTTTTCTAACCTTGCTTCAAGAACTAAAACGAGAAAAGCATGCCTGTTGGTCTACAATGTTCAAGCCTCAACCAACATAGCACCAGCCAACCGAGCTAGTTTTCGATCAAAGGTGTAGAGAGGATGGGACCCTACACGTTCCATCGCTGCGAGGATCATAAGGTCAGAGAAATCAGCACTGCCTTGCCCGTAACGAATTGCTGCGCGAGCAACGTCTTCTGTAGTCTCCACGACGAGGCAGTCCGTAGCAATGAGCTCCAGCACCACATCCGCAATCTGAGCACGCGCAAAGCCGTAGGCGCGTTCCAATATCCATACAACTTCCAGCATGACCTCACGGCAGATGAACCCCGGTCGCTGCTGGGTCAAGCCTTGCAACAGAGCCTGTGCCGCCTCCGCCTGCTGTACGTTGTCTCGCACCAAGTAGCGAATGAGCACATTGGTGTCCAAGGCGATCACGCTTCCGTTGCTCCGTCCGCGATGGCGCGCTCCATGTCTTCCAGGGAGATCACTGGGCCCCTATGGGGCAACGCGCCGAATAAGCGACCAATAGGTCGTACTTTGATGATTCGCACTTCTCCATCCAAAATGATGTACCGCACTCGATCTCCCGGTGCCAAAGCAAGTGCTTTCCGCACGGCTTTAGGCAGTGTAGTCTGCCCTTTTGTGGTAACACCGGACTCAAGCATGACAAATCTCCTCTACACATTACTTTAGGAATAAATTCCTGATATTCTAAGTATAGCAAGGAGATAAGTCAAATTGCACGTCCTCTTGGCATCAAGTTTACTTTCCTGCACTCCTAATGAAGTGAAAAACACCGGGAAACCGCTTACCAACTACAGAACCTATCAAGAATCCAAGTCATCGGAAGGTCTCCGGTCCAAGTGGTCGGTAAACCCTATCGTGCCTGCCAGGACCCCAATCATCCGGGCCAAGACCTTCTTCGTCGAATAGCGGATAGGTGTCCGAGAGCCCAAATGTAAAGGCTGACTGCCGAAGCTGGAGTCGCAGCGTGTAGACCATGAATCTGAAGAGACTCTCAGGATACCGGCCGATGAAGAGCACGGGAATCCAGGTAAGCCAGTACACGAGCATTACCAGCAGTTCAATAACAAATAAGAAAATGAAAAAGGGACGAGCACGGCGAACCGGAATATGCCACCGGCGAGCGGCAGCGCCAATGAGCGGTTCGGCTGGGCCGGCACTGCAAATTCGAGCCGTACGTCAGCGCTGGAATCGAGCGAAAACCCAGGGTACGTATCGCTGAGGCCGAGAAAGAAGCAGTTGGCTTTGGCTGTGAGCCGCATCGATCCGACGGCGAGCGCGTAGGCAGGTCCCCAGTACTTGCCCGTCAAGAGCACGACAAACGCATTGATGATACTGAGGCAGATTGCGGCCAAGTCGACGATTGTGAGCCAGATGCTTACCGGAATTACAATCACGAGCTTGACTGCGCCGCCAATCATGGGCAACGCCCACAGCCGATTCGGGTTCTCGAGATACTCGACGCTAAAGGTCGAGTTCTCTGTCTCCATCGTTGGGCCCCCCGTGTTCATCAGGAGATTCATTCTTGCCCCTGCCGGTCGGCCCTACACACGCATGCGGGCATGATCGCGGTCGCTCTTCCCATTGGGCCGTCTGCCACCTCGCAGGTACAGCGTCACCGCCTTGATAGTAGCATGGCCGCTGCTTGCAGCGTCACTCACGGCTGGGAAGCATGGCATGGTATTCACTGGCATGTGTTGGTTTCCCTCTTTAGATAGATGGTTGACTGACCGCAGCATGGCGTAAACTGATTGCATGCTATTGAGGGACCTTTGCAAGACTCTAGCCAGCAAGCCAGCAGGCCCCCTCACCCTAGCCCTCTCCCCCAGGAGAGGGAACCGGAGGGCTCCGCAACTTCTCGGCGCCGCGTTTTGCACCTCTCCCCCAGAAGAAGCTGACAGGGGTAGGTAGAGTACAAATAAGGTATCTAGACTTGGAAAGCACGTGGCTCTCTGGCATCTTTTCGGTACTAGTTTGAAGATTGTCCATGGTGCTGATACCTGAATCGCCAAGCAACTATCCCTGTCGACCCAGGAAAGGGAACCGGAGCGCACCGCATTCACTTGGCGCCGCGTTTTGCACCCTCTCCCTGGGGAGACCTTTGCATAACCCCACTTTCAAGCAGGGGCACTCCCTCTCCTGGGGGAGAGGGTTGGGGTGAGGGGGTCTTTTTGCTACGATGGCCCTTTACGCTGGGCAGTGTCACGACGTATCAGGGCAGATTCGGTGTGCATATGGAGAGATTTCAGGAGATCCACCCTCCCCCCCGTATCACGTACGGGGCAAGCTCTAGCCCTCTCCCGTCGAGGGAGAGGGGACATCCGCGCTGTGGCGAGGGTTATGCAAAGATCTCCGTCGAGGGAGAGGGAACTATTTCGCTACCGC
>JAPOQA010000054.1 GCA_026710945.1 Chloroflexota bacterium | reverse complement strand
CGGGGACGCGCGTCGTGAGGGTGGGGCTGATGATGGGGGTGAAGTCGTAACAAGGTAGCCGTAGCGGAAGCTGCGGCTGGATCACCTCCTTTCTAGGGTTTTTTACCCATTCCCGCCTATCCCTTGTTCACATACTCTCTCCTACCAACACCCCCCTTCATCACCCTCCACCTGCTAAAATAGCCTTCCCCTATATCCTCATTCAGTGCCTGCCTCATTTACGGTCTTTCTTGTGCCGTGTCCGGCCCAGAGAAGTTGAGCCATTGATGAAGCCGTTCGGCCTTCGTATCCTCGCCTACGATCCCTTCTTAAGTATCCCTTTTAAATCATTTATCAGCATCATCAGATTTCTTAATCATTAAATCCTTGACATCTACAATATGATGCTGTTACTCTTCAGAAAGTACTCTGATTCCAGTATAGAAGGAGTTCTCATAGCTGCTGTTACAGTTCCTGAACCACCGCGCTCGGTACTTGCCGAGGTTGATCTTGAGGGGGAATTGAATGGGTATAGCTTAGATGGATCTGCTTTGGCCTGGTACGATGCGCCCACAAATGTAAATGGGGGAGTGATAGATTGGCAAGACGTTCCTGAGCTTGGTAATGCTATGATGGCGGCAAGCAAGTATTCCATACTTTCTATTAATTTCTGCATATACTCTAGGTCGATCAACGGCGCTGTCAATCTATTCAGCGTGATAGGATTGCCGCATCACGCTGAAGTAGACTATACGCTAGTCCATCCTGACGGGAGCGTTATCGGTCAATACCAGCAATCATCACACTTCGAGATGGCTAAGCCTTGGCATCCTGGAGAAACTATGATGAAGAGAGGCAAATCAACTGTAACGGGGCATTTTGAAGGAGATTTGCCGAAGCGCATAGAAACGTCCCCAGGCTATTCCATCTTCTTAAGCCAGTCTGATAGAGGGTTGGTACATGGAATATACGGGCAGACTATGTTCTGCGAAAATGGCGAATACTTCTATGAGTTAGTTAGGCGTCGATACATGTTTGACAACGATAACTCGCTTCCCTTCGATGAAATATGGAACTTCAAGTTCCTACGTGATCACTGGGAGGTGAAGGACGATCGCCGAATCATGGAGTATAGAGCAACTTCCTACTATACACCTGCAGAGGCTCAACATGGTCACATCGATGAGTTTGATCGAGCGTTTTCGGATGCTCTACAGGAAGAAGGGATCTCAATTCCTCAGCGGGAAGTTGCTGTTCCTGTGTTTGGAACCTAAGACCTGCCTACCGTAGTCTCTTCCAACAAAACAGAAGTGGCTGGGGGTTTACCTATGCGCCTCGTGCTGGAATTCCGGCGCGAGGCGTATGCTTTGAGTTCGTAACTGATGTCTCATCTATAGGTGGCGGTTGTGGTTCAGGCATACATACAAAGATACGTAAATCGTCTGAATATGCAGGGAGTAATATTCTCGTCCGCAATGGAAAAAGCTCTCTGTACTGTGCAAATTCATAAGCTAATCGACGATTTCTACCTGGCCAACTGTGGCAAGTATCGGAGAGCAAGACTGGATCGCCTGGCACCTGATTTTGAACATCTCAGAGCGATCTATTCTGGAGGTCCTATCATTGTGTCAGATGATACAGGGGCTCCAAGACGTACGCTCGCGGCTGAATTTGTCACATTTATGATTGAGAGTCTTGAGCTTCAAAGTGGGATGAACGTGCTTCACATCGGTACAAACACTGGTTACGAGGCGGCACTGCTCTCAGAGATTGTCGAAAGTCAATTGAAGGTAGTCACGGTAGGCGTCAACAGGAACTTGGTGGAGGGCATAACCAACCGTCTAGCGGAGGAAGGCTACGGAGACATTGAAGTTCTTCATTTGGATGGGTTCTACGGAAGAACTGCTAAAGCGCCATTCGACAGAATTTTGGTGACCGTCGGATGTACGGACATTTCACCGCATTGGATTACTCAGTTGGGTATCCATGGTTATCTGCTCGTCCCAATGTATTTTGGGGGATGGTATTCCCTTTTGAAAGTATGGCGGGAGTCTGACAAAGTCCTAGGCCGCGTGGTCGGTTCGGTTGGCGCAGCGATCGAACAGATTGAGGGTGAGGGGCAACTCTATAGCGAGGACATCAGGGGGCTCCGGTTCAAGCAGCTCGATGAAAGAGTATGTGAGTGGCCCCTTTGGGATGGAATAGTGGAGGATAGACTAGAGAGACTGAGAGATTTCTGGTTTTACGTGGGTTTGCGATCAGGGCAGTGTTGTCTAATAAATCTTAGACAAGGCCGTCAAGTAGTCGCAAGCGGCATAGGTCTCGATATGGAAGGAAAAGGGTGGGCTGCCATAACGTCCGGGGTCTACCGCCTAGTTGGTCATGAAGTTGCAATTGAGGAATTAAGCAAGCTCTACACAGAATGGCGTGACCTTGAGATGCCACAGATGGCAGAATTCAGAATAGAAATCGTTGGCGGAACGAGGGATAGAGCTATCAAGGCAAAGCCACACTGGATCGTAGATCGACCATTACACAACTATATCATTTCATTAGACGAAACATAGCAATGGTTTCGATTCATGCTCGTCTAAAGGGCAGGTTAGCAAGGTCGAGTCTAACCAGGTGTTTTTTGCCCATTTTACTAATAGCGTTGGGATTTTATTCTCTATGCAAGCACCACCCGTTGAAATCAAGCAGATCAGCAAGCGCTACAAGAACGGCACCTGGGCGAATCGAGAGCTTTCGCTAACCGTTGAACCCGGCGAGTTGCTGGGCATCCTTGGTCCCAACGGCGCGGGCAAGACCACACTCGTGCGGCAGATCACCACTGAGCTGATACCGACCTCAGGCGAAGTCTGTGTCTTTGGGATCGATGCGGTGGCCCACTACAATGAGGCTAAGGGCTATATGGGCGTCATGCCGCAAGAGGCCCAAGTCTACTACAAGCTATCGGTACGCCACCACCTGCGTATCTTCGGTAAATTACGCGGCCTCTCTGCCCGGATGGCGTCACGCCGGGCCGATGAATTGATAGCCGACCTGCGGCTTGAGGAGCACCGGGATAAGCCCGCCGAAGAGTTGTCCGGAGGCCTGAAGCGTCGCCTCCTCGTCGGCATCGCCGCGCTGGTTGACCCTCCGCTCATGGTCTTGGATGAGCCCAGCGCAGGCCTCGATCCCGAGGCGCGCCACGACTTGTGGGAACTGCTGCTTGGCTACAAGCGCAAGGGCACGACCGTTCTGCTCACGACCCACAACATGGAGGAGGCCGAAGTCTTGTGCGACCGGGTTGGCATCATCCAAGACGGCACGTTGTTGGCTCTCGATACTGTAGACAATCTCAAGGCCGGACATGGGTTCGAATTCAAGATTACATTCGACACGGAGGACAAGACCGAGACTGTCTATGGCGCCACCGACCAAGAACTCGTCGCACAGGTGCAAGCCAAGGGCATCCGCCAGTACACCGTCTCCAGGACAACCCTAGAAGACGTTTATCTCGGTCTCACGCGCAATAAACGTCCACTGGACGAAGAGGCTGCAACCTAATGGATGATTCGCCACGGCAAACCGAGGGCTGGGTAAACCCAGACCCTAACGCTACTCGGGGCCACTATCGGACCAGAGGCTTCACAAAGTTCATGTCCGATGTCGTCTCGGTCTTCGAGCTTAATTTCATACCTATTATGCGTCAGTGGTATCTGATCGTGCTGGCGGCAGCCGCCTTCCCAATTCCGTGGTTCTACGTAACCAAAGCGATTGCGCCTGACGATCCGGCCGTGGTGCGCCGCCTGCTCGCCGGCACGTTGGTTTTCGGTGTGGCTTTTTCCATCGGCATGCTCGTCGGACAGAACGCGGTCGCGCAACGATTCATGGGTTACCTCAAGCTGCTCATTACGATGCCGGTGTCAAAAGGCGCGTACATCCTCGGCTCACTGGCCTATTCATCCATATCCGGCGTCATAACGGTTGTGATGCTGCTTGGCTTCGGGGTCGCGGCCGGCGTGGATATAAGCATCACTTGGGGTCTCGTACCCTGCCTTGTCTTGACGGTTCTGACGATGGCTGGCTTAACCATTTTCGTCGTCAGCTTCGCCCCCACGCTGCAGGCCGGTAACATCAGCGCCTCTCTGTTGGCGATCGTGCTTGCGGCCTTGTCGCCCGTTTACTTCACGATGGAGCAAGCGCCCTTGCTGCTAAAGGCGCTGGGCTACATTTCGCCGCTACGCTATGCCGCTGATGGGATCACGAAGTCGTTGTCCGGTCGCACCGATGTTGTGGTCGAACTCGCTGTACTGGCAGGCTTCGCGCTAGTATGCATAGCGCTGGGGCTCTGGCGTCTGCCGTGGCGAGAAGACTAGCGGCGTAATAGCCCGAAGCAACAGAAACGAGGTGAGGCGATGAGGGCAGAGGCTATGAGGACACTCCCGGATGTAGTTCGTATGCGAGCGGCCACTCATCCTGACGAACTTGCCGTAATTGTGGATGGAGGCGAGGCAGTAACTTACGCCGAATTGGACAAGCGATCAAATGCAGTTGCTCGTGGACTGATCGAACGTGGTGTCAGAAAAGGTGATCGAATCGGTCTGCGATTTGACAATCTAAATTGGATCGATTGTTCAGTGGCATACTTTGGAGTGCAGAAGACAGGCGGAATCGCCGTGCACCTTCGAAGCGAGGGGGCTGTTGAGGATGTCAATTACAGGCTCGACCACTCTCAGGCCAGTGGCGTTATTTGTTTGCCCGAGTTGGCGCCAATTGGCTTTTCAGGGTGGATAAGTAGTCTTGATGAGCTAGAGAACGGACATCGACAAGAGCCATTCAAGAGTTCGGTCGTGCCAGACGACATATGTCATATCCTCTATACCTCTGGAACCACAGGACCACCCAAGGCCATCGCATGCTCTCATGGCAACGCCAGCTATCCCTGCCGCTATTACTACTCTCACCCTCCGGACCCAGAATTCAATGATATAGAACACCCAGTGGCCATCGTGACTATAGGGTTAGAAACAGCCGGGACTCTAATAATGCTGCACCCTTTCCTCATGCTGCCGGGAACTCTGCCACGACGTTCCATTATCATGCGTGAGTTTGATCCTGAACGTTTCTGTGCCCTCATAGAGGAGCATAGAGCTCATTTTACAGACCTGATTCCGACCATGGCACAGCAAGTACTCCTATCGGGGGCCTATGAACGTTACGATGTTTCATCATTGAGGCGCATCTTCCTCGGGTCCCTTAGAACACCCCCCGCACTACTTCCGCGGCTCCAAGCCGCATTCCCCCAAGCGCTGCTTACTATCAGATATGGCACGAATGAAGCTTCGCTTCCCGGGATTAGGGTGACCTATGATCCAGCACGCCCGTTTCCAAGCGGCCTACTTGGGCGTCCCGTGGGCATAGCAGATTCTCAAGGGTGCGTGGTTGGCAGAGAAGAAGTACGCATTTCAGACGATAATGGTCTGGAAGCACCTCCTAATCAAGAAGGAGAGATTTGGCTGAGGTGCGTCGGCTTTCCTCGGCGCTGGTATTTTCGTGATCCGAAACGCACGGCGCAGGTATTTCTTGAAGACGGTTGGATACGAACAGGAGATTTGGGGTTCGTTAATGAGAATGGAAATCTTTACCTACTTGACCGTTCGGAAGACAATATACGCAGAGGTACTCAGGGATTCTCGTCATTAGAAGTGGAGGACGTGCTGTACGAACATCCAGCCGTCGCTGAAGCGGCGGTATTTTCAGTGCCAGATGATGTTCTTGGTGAGGAAGTAGCAGCAGCGATCGTGCTTCGGACTCCTGCTACGGCTGAAGAACTCCAGCGCTTTGCTCGTGAGAGATTATTCGCATACAAAGTTCCGAGGAAGATATTCTTTTTTGATCATCTGCCTCGTAACGCGAGTGGGAAAGTGCTTAAAAGACTACTTCGCAAGCAGGTACCTAGAGCGTAAACATCGATTGCCGAATAGCAGGTCCAAATTAATCTCAAGGCTGGCCAAAACAGGAGGGTGCTGCGACCCTCCCGCATGACAGGCCCCCTGTCGATAGGGACTCGTCGGTGGGAGTGGCTTCCAAACAACTTGGTCAGGCCAAGCCGCCCGATGGCCTTTCTCCGTTTCTCACACCGAACTGTGGTGCTAACCGTAGCATCGCCCGGTTGTGTGGTGAGGCATGCCGTGCTATACTGCCTAATGCTGAGTAGACTAGACAGCCGCGCAGAGTCCACACTTCACGTTGTGGACAGAGTGAGGAAAGTCCCCACTCCAGAGAGCAGGGTAGCGGGTAACACCCGTCCGCCGTGAGGCGAGGAATAGGGCCACAGAGACTACGGCCGGTTGCCATCGTTACATGCGATTGCGACCGGAGTGAAAAGGGTAACCTCTACCTGGAGCAAGGCCAAGAGAGGGACGTTGAGGCGGCTCGCGGAGTCCCGGGTAGGCCGCAAAGAGGCGCGGCGCAAGCTGCGGCCCAAGATAGATGGCTGTCCGCGACAGAATGGGGCTTATCGGTCTACTCAACACGCACCAGAGATGTGTACTCATCTGCGATGCGGACGCATTTACAGTGCGTATGTGACGCGGGGTGGAGCAGTGGCAGCTCGTCAGGCTCATAACCTGAAGGTCGAGGGTTCGAATCCCTCCCCCGCTACCAAATTGCCAGCTTCTTCAAACCATGTGCTCGGTTGTGTCTCTATGCTGTAGGGAGGGTTCAGCATGGCTGCGCTCAAGCGTTTGGCAGGCGTTTACTTGCTCGTGGTAGGTGCTGCAGTTACCTTGCACTTCCTCGCCACCCAGTTCTACGATCCAACCTGGTCCGATGCGTCACTTCCGGTTTGGCAAGTATTGAATCCACTTCAGATCATTGGCGTGATCGCAGTCCTTCTCATAGCGATCGAACGCAAGCGCAATGCTGGTGCTGAAGGGAGCGACTCGCCGGTTACTCGGAGGTACTTGGAGGCCAACGTACTCTTCTTTTGCGCGGCAGCAGTGCTCATCGCACACCTGTGGAACTGGTTTGGCGTGCAGTGGTCGGATCCGGTTAATAGCGATACCCAGCTCTGGATCATCATCGACATAGCGCTTGCGCTGATGTTCATTCCTACGTCGATATCGCTTCTGCTCGATCCGTCCGAATAGGATCGTTGCCGCAGTCACTCTCGGCGAAAGAGGCGCGCATTGGCAAAAACCGTCTACCTCGCCAATCCTTATGGGTTCTCTGACCAGCAGAAAGCCTTGCTGCTTCCTCCGTTGATTTCCGCGCTGGAGAGTCTCGATCTGGAAGTGTGGGAGCCTTTCGAGCGCAACAACCAGGTGGACTTTTCGGCGCCCGGTTGGGCGTATCAAATCGGCCAGGCGGACTACCGTGACGTTGCGGCGGCTGATGCCATCTTTGCCGTCGTCAATGGCGTTCCCCCGGATGATGGCGTAATGGTCGAGTTAGGCATGGCCATTGCATTGGGCAAGCCGACGTTTCTCTTCCGGGATGATCTGCGCACCGCGACCGACAGCGGCATGTACCCCTTGAACCTCATGCTCTTCACGGGCCTACCCGAAGAGGGGTGGCAGGACTACTATTACACTGCGATCGAGGAACTCGCCTCGCCGCAAAAGGCGCTCGCCAGGTGGGCACGAGACCCGTAACGCGGAATGCACCTACACTTGCTCTGCCCCCGTGCATGGGGGTCTTTTCTTGTCGCCGCCCGTGCCGGCGCGTAGATTGCCAGATGTGAAAATCACTCTCAACGAGAAGCTCAATGATGCAATCAGTTTCTGAACTGCCGGATTGGCTTACTTCACTGGCCCGGGAACGAGGCGTCGACCGCCGTACGCTCCTGCATCTGTTGGGAACCGGAGGACTGGCAGCGGTCCTCATGGCGTGCGCTGAGATTCGCGTCCCCGCTGACGCTGAGCACGCGCCGGAAGAGTCTACACGTTCAATAGAGGGTTCATCCAACGCAGCTTCGGACAAACCAGCGGCCTATTTCAAAGAAACAGCGCCCTTTCTCAGGCATGGGGAGAATGGCTTGGAGTCCCGCCTGGAGAACATGCAGGGATTCATAACACCAAGCCGCCTATTCTTCGTACGCAACAACTCTGCCAGTATCGACGTCAACGTTGACGGCTGGCGGCTCTCCGTAGAAGGCGATGCGGTGACCCGCCCACGGGAATTCTCTTTCAAAGACATCCAGCGCCTGCCCAGTAGGACGGTGATTTCCTATCTCGAGTGCGCCGGTAACCAGCGGGCAATGTTCGATCTGGTGATGGGACAGGCGGCCCAGGGCACCCAATGGATGACCGGCGCCGTAGGGAACGGCGTTTGGACCGGTGTTTCCCTGGGGAACGTGCTTGAGTTGGCGGGGGTCACGTCAGACGCAGTCAGTGTGCTGCTCATCGGTCTGGACACTGAGTCGCCGGAGGAAGGCTGGCGCCGTGCCCTGCCAATTGAGAAGGCTCGGGACCCCGACACTCTGCTGGCCTACGGTTTGAACGGTGAAGACTTGCCCCAGGACCACGGTTATCCGCTGCGGGCGCTCGTGCCCGGTTGGGTGGGAAGTGCCAGCGTCAAGTGGCTGAGCCGCATTGTAGTCTCTGCTAGCCAATTCTGGACGCGTAACAACACGACCTCCTACGTGCTCATAGGCGACGCGTATCCAGGTGAGGGAGAAGCGCTGGGCAAAGTGCTCACCACCCAGGTGATCAAGAGCGCACTGGCGCTCCCGTGGCCTGCTGAATTGGACGCAGGGCCGCACCGTTTGCACGGGTACGCGCACTCGCCGTTTGGCGCGATAGCACGCGTGGACTGGAGTGTCGATGCCGGCGCAACCTGGAATGAGACCAGGGTACTTGAACCGCAGATCCAGCACTCTTGGGCGCGTTTCGAATTCGCCTGGGATGCGCAGGCAGGAGCGCACACCCTCATGACCCGGGCGACGGACACGGCCGGGAATACCCAGCCTGACAAGACTCCCTTCAATGAGAAGGGCTATCTCTTCAACCAACCGCTGCCCCATCCGATTTCGGTCAAGTAATCGGCCACGCTTAGCCCGATGCACCGTTCAACCGGCAGAGTCTGGGTCTTCCTCGACTTGGAGTGTGATGGCACAAGACGGTACAGTGGTTAAAGAGACGGGGCGAAATTACGCGATCACATTGAGGAGCACGCACTTGAAAACCCCTGGACTTGCTGTCGAGGCAACGGAACTGACCAAAGTTTACCGCAATGGCGTGCTGGCAAATGACCGACTGGACGTTGCCGTGCCTCGCGGCCAAGTTTACGGCTTGCTCGGCCCAAACGGCGCAGGCAAGAGCACATTCGTCCAGCAGGTCATGGGTCTCGTTCGGCCTACCTCGGGGAACGTCTGGGTATTTGGCGTAGACGCGGAGCAGGATCCTGAGCGCGTCAAGCGCATGATTGGCTATTTGCCGCAGACGTCGTTTGCAATGCGCGACTTGCTGGGGGAAGAAGCCATTTATTTTACCGGACGTCTCAAGGGTCTCCCGCACAAGGAGGCACTTCGCCAGCGAGACGTGTATATCGAGCAGTTTGAGGTCGATGAAATCCGGCGCAAGCCGATAAACCAGCTCTCAGGCGGCATGCAACGCATGACGGGCTTCATCATGGCCCTGCTTGGCAGCCCGCCGCTGCTGGTGCTCGACGAACCGACGAACGATCTCGATCCGTTGCGGCGTCGGGCAGTTTGGGATGCTATCCGCCGGGCAGTAGTCTATGATGGCGCCGCCTGTCTCTTGGTAACGCATAACGTGCTCGAAGCCGAGCGGGTAGTGGACAAGGTTGCCCTAATCGACGAAGGTCGCGTACTCGCCGAGGGTACGCCCGGCGCAATGAAGGGCCGCCTGGGCGATACAATCCGACTCGAACTCTGGCTGCGGGACGGCGCTGCGCTCTCTCGAGCCCAGGAAGAAAAACTGAGCACTCTCGGCGCGCTGCATCTCCCCCGACCGCAGCACGTACTCTTGCGGGTGCCGCAAGCGCGGGTAGGGCAGACCATAGACCAGGTCTTGGCTGAAATCGGCGCCGATGCGGTGGAGGACTTTCGCTTGGCAACGGCTTCTCTCGAGGACGTCTACGTAGAGGTTGTCGGTCGATCCCTGGAAGACACGGAGGGTGAAGAACCGGCAGAAGTGTCCGAGCCGGACCCTGTGGGCGCTGAACGGTTGTAGTGTGAAAGCATCATTATGACAAGCACTAGCAGTATGCAACTACATGCGGCGTGGACGAGCCTGAAGCACTTCTGGCAAAACTACGTTCATTTGTCTGCCGTGATCATATTGGAATTTCGGCAGTGGCTGACGATGATTCTCTCTATTTCAGTACTGCTCAATCTTGGTATGGTCTTTGCATTTTCATTTATCTCCGGATCGCGGGAACCGGAGTTAGGCCGGTACTTTGTATCAGGCGCAGCCGTTATGTCGCTGGTCACGCTAGGGATCATGATGGTGGCCCAAGACATGGCCCAATCAAGGCGCAACGGCGCCATTCTTTACTACGCTTCGCTGCCCATCAGCAAGACGGCCTTCATCTTGGCGGTGGTCACCGGCAACGGCATGGCCGCCATTCCCGGCATGATAATTACGCTGCTGGTGGGTAGCTGGTATTTTGGCTTTCCGCTGGCATTCAACCCGCTCATATTCGCTGTCGTACCGCTCAGCGCCATTTCGCTCGCGGGCGTGGGTGCCGCGATCGGCCTGGGAATCCCCAACTGGCGCGTCGCAGGCCTTGTGGCGCAAGCAACGATGTTCTTCATCATGTTCTTTGCGCCGGTAATGATTCCCTTCGACCGCCTTCCCGCCATCCTGCAGTACACCGGCATGGTCTTGCCGCCAACCTACGCCGCCCAGGCCTTTCGCGCCGCCCTGCAGCCGGAAATCACTGCCACCTTGCTGAGAGACTTGGCAATCTTGGCAGTCTTCGGCTTGGGCTCGTTGGCTATCGTCGCACGCTCTCTCAAGTGGCGGCTTGAATAGACTTCGTGCCATTCCAATTTCAAGGCGCGCGAGGGAAAGACAGTCGTCGTAGGGCCAACTGAGATGGTTTAGTACGCGCGCCGCCTTTCCACTTACGGCAATTGGATTGGCGTGGCAAGATTCCTTGGCAGTCACGGTGGGCAGGCTGGCAGCACTCTAAAGTGAGATGTCCCTACAGCGCCTTGTAGAGAATCTGTAGGATGTCATCTTCGGTCACTTTGCGTGGATTGATGCCGACGTTGCGGCTGCGGAAGGTGTCCTTGACAATGGCATCGAAGTGCTCGTCGGTTACACCCGTTTCACCCATCGATGCAGGAATGCCAATGTCGGACTCCAAATCTCTGATCGCGTCGATAGCCGCGAGTGCGGCTTCTCGTTCGGTTTGACCGGGAAAGGTCGCATCGAATTCGCGGGCCACTGCCGCCAATTGCGGTTCACAGCCAATGCGGTTGAAGTCGAGGCAGTGGGGGAGCAGGAGCGCATTGCTCAGCCCGTGCGGCAGGTGATGGTACGCGCCGACGGGATGGGCCATGGCGTGGACGATGCCAAGTCGTGAGTGGGCAAAGCCTATGCCTGCGATGCAGGCAGCCGCCTGCATCTCGCCAATGGCAGCCATGTCGCCGCTGTTGGCAACCGCGGCGCGGAGGTTCCGGCTGATTAGATGAATCGCGTGGAGATTGAAGGCATTGGTAAAGGGAGTCGAAAGCGGCGACGTCATGCCCTCCACCGCGTGGGTCAGGGCATCCATGCCCGAATGCGCCACGACATGAGGCGGCAACGTGGTCAGCATGGCGGGATCGAGAAAGGCTATGCGGGGCGCCAGACGCGTGCTCAGGATGGACATCTTGAACTGCTGGCTGGGTAGGGTAATCACTGCGGCAAACGTGACCTCGGAGCCGGTCCCTACAGTGGTTGGCACAGCGTAGAGCGGCGGCAGGTCGTTCTCAAATGCGTCAAAGCCCTCGTAATCGGCCACCGCGCCGCCATTAGAGACTACGACACCAGCGGCCTTGGCCACGTCCAACGAACTGCCGCCACCGACTGCCAGCAGACCGTCACAGCCGGCCTCTTGATAGGCTAAAACTACGGCCTCCACGATGCTCTCTTCCGGGTCGGCTTGCACCTCAGCGAAGATTGCATGTGCTATCCCGGCATCTTGCAGCGATTGGGTAACCGGAGCGAGCAAGCCGGCGTTTACGATGCCTTGGTCCGTGACGACGAGAACACACGTGTGATTTTGCGCCGCAAGCGCGGGGCCAATCTCTGCTATGGTCCCAGTGCCGCTGAGCACCTGGGTAGACACTTGAAAGGCGTGAACCGCCATATGTACGCGCTCCTCTTGCTGCAATGCAAAATGCTGGCATGAGTGTAGCAGGGCGATTTCGACGTGGCAAACAGCCGGTCAGATCGCCCACGGTCGTGGGGTGCCCGGAAGTGCCGTTCACTTGAGCTCTTCAAGTATGTGCAGTTCGGAGCGGCACAACGTTGCACGTCGATGCAGTCCGCCCGCAACGCCCTGGCATCCAATCCAAGACTTGGGGCTGCTTGACTAACCCGCGAATGCTTATGTATATTGCTCACAAGGCAGCTATGGCGGCAAAGCGTGTGTACGCCGCCGGGGTAGTCTTGGTTCGTATCAAAGCACCACCTTGAAGAGGGAGAGGACTATGCGAATTTCGCACATGACTCGACGTAGTTTGCTGGCTTCCGGCGCTACGATTGGCGCACTTGGCTTGCTGGCAGCCTGCGGACAAGTAGAGACACAGACCGGCGAGATGGACGGCGACCAGCCGAAGGCTGCGGAGCCGGCTGCGGAAGCAGGGCCAAAGACAGAGGAAGTCAAGCTTAGCGTGCAGGACGGCGGCCGCTGGCAGCCATGGGCGGAAGGCATCCTGAACGAACGCTTTCAAGCGAAGTATCCCAACGGCGAAGTGGTCTTTACGCCCCGTACGGGGGGACAAGCCCATACCTTTGTGGAACTTTCGGTTGGCTTGGCCGCCGGCCAGATGCCCGATCTCTTCAAGATGGGGCAGGCAATTGCGCCTTCAATCTACATGGCGGGGCTGTCAGTACCGCTCAACCCCTACTTTGCCACCTGGGGCATGGAGCCGGACTTCCTGCCCAGCACGCTGGATACCGTTCGCGTCAAAGGGCAATTGCAGGGCATGCCCATGATGGCGGCCAATCGCTCGTACTGGCTCCGAGATGACCACATGTCCGAGGCCGGTTTGACGCCGCCAACCGCGTGGACCATGGATGATCAGGCCGATTTTGCCACCACCATGACAAAGTGGAAAGTATTGGGTAAAGAAGTCGAGCGCTATGGGTTCAGCCCTGGCAATCTCGGTCGTGATCCCGAGGAAGCCGAATTGAACGGCATTGTCGAGTCGAACGGCGTGCAATGGGTCACCAATGGTAAGGCATCCGGGTTCGTCAACAGCCCTGAAGCTATCGCGGGACTGGAATTCCAATTGCGCCGCAAGCGGGGCTTCAATCCTCATGGCTCGTCCTACGTCGGGCCGGAATTCAGTGGCTACGGTGCGGGCTTTGCCGGCGGCTATGTCTCCATGATTTGGGGTAACGCCGCCATCGGCCGCCGCGTTGCAACAGATGCCCCGGAAAACGTCGACGAAATCTACGTCGCGCCGGAGCCCATGGGCGACCAGCGGGCCGTCAGCCTTTCCTTCAACGACTGGCTGGGTATGGGCGCCGCCACCAAGAACCCAGACGTCACATGGGATCTCTTGCTCACGGTACATGAAGACGACGTGCTCATCGCCTATGACGAGTTGACGTTCTTCTTGCCGCCGCGTGTGTCGGTGGCTGCCAAGGCTCCCTACGTGCAGGAAAACGCTTTCTTGTCCGGCTTGTTGAACAATCTGCAGAGTGTAGGTCTTGGTCGCCAGCCAATCCCAGGTTGGGATAGAATGCGCCCCATCATTTTGGAAGAGTTGGCGAAAGCCGGCGCTGGTGAACTCGACGCCCGTGACGCGCTCGATAACGTTGCCGCTCGTTGGGACGTCGTGCTCCAAGAGCCGGCCATCCAGGAATTCTACAACGAGTAAATTGAATTCTAGGTTAGCTTCGGACCAAGCTAAGCACACACGAGCCGGTTCTGCGAAAGAACCGGCTCGTGTGACTCTCTGGTTGGTCCATCCCGTGGCATTGCCTAGTACGAAACTGGGGACAGGCAATCCATCACCTTACACGCAGATGAGCACTGGCAAGCTGGCCTGCGGCCTGGAGCCACATGCCGTTGCATGATCGGGCACGTAGGAGGATAGTTTGTCCGACGGTAGCTGCAGCCGCTCATCGTTGAGTTCGCTTGAACCATACAACCGCACCGCGATTGACTCTCGGTTGCATCGCGGAAATTGTCGTGTTCGTTGCGAGCCCTGCCTCGCTCCAAACCCTGCCGCGTCTCGGCATGCCGGCCGGTGTATTATGGACTCTAGGTATTCGCACCGTTTCCGTTGGGGCGCATACCAAGAATGGCTAGCCTCAGACGGCCACATGCAGAGACGAGGATGCGCTCTCGCCCACACTGCTGCCCAAGAATGAAAGAGGTTGACAATGACGTCAGCTTGGAAAGGCGATGTTTCCGTGAGCACGAGTTCTCCCCTGGAAGACTCGCAACCCTGTCTGCGCCATTCTGCAGAACCGATAGCAATTGTCGGCATGGCGTGCCGGTTTCCGCAAGCGCCAGATGTGGCGGCATTCTGGGATCTGCTGGCAGCGGGCAAGACTGCGGTTATTCAAGGCGTGCCGGGGTCCGGTGCAGGACGTGTGGGCCAACTCTTCCCGGACGCCGCGGTACAGAACGAGGCGTGTCTCTTTGGGGCGTATCTTGACGAAGTCGACCAGTTTGACGCCGAGTTCTTCCGCATTTCGCCAGTCGAGGCCCAACTGCTGGACCCGCAACAGCGGCTCATGCTGGAAACGAGCTGGCGGGCCCTCGAAGACGCCGGCATCGATCCGGAAAGTCTTAAGGGCAGCCGCACCGGCGTATTCGCGGGCATCAGCAACATGGAATACCGCGACCTCGTCTTAGACTCCAGCCACACGGCTGAACCCGCGACAAGCCTCTACTCTGTCAGTGGCACCTCCTTCAACACCGCCATCGGCCGCGTTTGCTTTGCACTGGGCCTGCAGGGTCCGGCAATTGCTCTGGATACCGCCTGTTCGTCTTCTCTGGTAGCAATCCATCAAGCGGTGGTCGGCTTACAGAGACGCGAAGCGAACCTGGCTCTTGCCGGCGGCGTGCACACGATACTGTCCGGCCGATTGCTGGAACTGCGCGGCAACGCCGGCATGTTGGCGCCCGATGGACAATGCAAGACATTCGACGCGGCGGCAAACGGGTACGTGCGCGGTGAAGGGTGCGGCCTCATTGTACTCAAGCGACTCAGCGACGCCGAAGCGGACGGCGACCGCATTTGGGCGGTCATCCGAGGTTCGGCCATCAACCAGGACGGCGCGAGCCAAGGACTGACCGTGCCAAACGGTGAAGCGCAGGAAAGCGTGATTGCCGATGCGTTGCTGAGCGCCGGAATTTCGCCTACGGAGGTGGATTATGTAGAGACCCATGGCACAGGTACGCCGGTGGGCGATCCCATCGAGGCGCAAGCGACCGGCGCCGCCTATGGGATCGGGCGCGATCCAGGCCAGCCGTTGCTCATTGGCTCCGTAAAGACGAACGTGGGCCACCTGGAATCCGCGGCAGGCGTGGCCGGAGTCTTGAAGGTAGTCCTGGCGATGAACCACGGTGTCATACCCAAGCATCGCAACTTCAGCACCCCAAACCCAGAAATCGATTGGGGAAATCTCCCGTTGCACGTAGCCTCGGAGCCTACGGCCTGGCCGCGCAATGCAGACCGCCTGCCACTCGCCGGCGTGAGCGGGTTTGGCTGGTCGGGAACTAACGCCCACGTCATCGTGGAGGGTTACGCCGAACTCGATGCCGCGTCCGCCGGCACAGACACCCAGGCCTGGCCGACAGGCGCTCCCTACCCGATTGCGCCGGCGCTGCCACATGACGTCGCCGAGCCGACTCGAGCGGAAGATCTCACCCCACGCCAGACACGGCTGCTGCCAGTTTCCGGCAAGACCAACCAAGCGCTCAAGGATGCGGCAGGCCGCTATCTCGAGTGGCTCGCTACGCAGTCTACAGAGCTTGCTTCAAGTGAACCGGCCGTGAACCCGTTGCTCTCCGACTTGGCGTGGACTGCGGGCATTGGGCGCAGCCACTTCTCGCACCGCGCGGCGCTGCCTTTCCGCGATATTGCTTCACTGCGCGAGCAGCTAGGGCAGGTGGTGGACTCACCGCCGGGTACGGAGAATGCCACCCCACGCAAGATTGCGTTTATGTACACCGGACAAGGTAGCCAGTGGCTTGGTATGGGAGAGACCCTGTACGACAGTGAGCCGGTGTTCCGGGCGGTCTTGAACCGTTGTGAGGCGGTGTTTCGGGAAGAGCGGTCGGCGTCTTTGCTCGACGTCATGTTTGGAAAACCTGAGGCGGTCGGGGACTTGAATGACACCGCCTGGGCGCAACCGGCCATCTACGCGCTGGAGTGCGGCTTGACGGCACTCTGGGCCAGTGTCGGCATCTACCCCAGCGTAGTAATCGGACACAGTCTTGGCGAATTTGCCGCCGCGCACGCTGCCGGTGTGTTTAGTTTGGAAGCCGGCATGCGCTTTGTGTCCAGGCGTGGCGCATCGCTGGCGACGCTGGCCGATGCAGGGGCAATGGCGGCCATTTTTGCCACCGAGGCGCAGGTGATTGCCGCGATGGAAGAGGTAAATGCCGCGGCCGACGGCGCTGAGGTGAGCATCGCGGCCTATAACGGAGCACACCAAGTTGTCAGCGGCCCGGTGTCTAGCGTTGAAGCGATTATGGACCGCTTCGAATCGCAAGACGTCCGCGTGCGGCGCTTGAACACAAGCCAGGCGTTTCACAGCGCTTTGGTGGAACCCGCTTTGGACGATATCGAAGCCGCCCTGGAAGACATCGAAGTTGCGTCGCCGTCAGTTGATTTGATCAGCAATGTCAGCGGCCGGTTGGTGGCGCCGGGGGAGTACCTCGACGGGGCGTACTGGCGTCGGCACATGCGCCGTCCGGTGGCATTCAGGCAAGGTGTTGCAACGCTCGCCGAATTAGGCGTAGATTTGGTGATCGAGCTTGGCCCACACGCCGTGTTAGGACCCATGGCGACAATGGCCTGGCCAGAATCACCGGCAGGAAAGGTGGACGAGGGCCCGGCAGTGATCGCCAGTTTGCGCCGACCCGACAGGGAAAGTTCCACGCGGGAACCTGAGTCCAGCTTTGTAGACGCAGTCGCCGCGGGCTATGCGGCGGGTCTTGAAATCTCCTGGCAAGGCCTGTTTGCAGGTGAGAGTCGCTGCCGCATTTCGTTGCCGGACTATCCCTTCCAGCGCCGCCGTCATTGGGTTGATAGGCCGACACGCCGCCGGTCCGGCACAGACCATCCCCTATTGGGTTCACGTCATGAATCGCCACGCGGCGAAATCCATTTCGAGACTGATATATCGGCTGCCGATCCAGCATGGTTAGACGACCACCTCGTGTTTGGCCGCCACGTCGTGCCGGCAGCGCTCTGCGGAGCCATGGCGGTGTCGGCGGCTTGGCCGGACAGTGAAGGCACTGTAGTCGTTGAGGATTTCCAGCTCCACAATCCAATAGTCTTGCCGGAGCGAGATCAAGAAGAGGATGCTGAGCCGCAGAGTCGGAAACTCCAGCTCGTGCTCAGCGAGAGCGAAACGCCGTCTGCCCAACGGGTTGAGGTGTTCAGCAAAGGCAGCGAAGAAGATGGGTGGACTCTGCACGTGGAAGGCCGGGTTGCCACCGGGGCACAACAAACCGGCGGGTCAATCGATGTGGAAGCCGTGAAGCAGGGCCTGGCAGCGGAAGATGTAACGGCGTTCTATCGTGCGAGGGCCGATGTTAATGTGAATCTCGGGCCGCAGTTTCGCACACTGCAGTGGCTCTGGGCCGGGGATGGCGAGGCCGTGGGCGAGATTTCCCTCTCTCCTGAGATTGAGCAAAGCACCGCAGAAGTGCACCCGATCGCGCTGGATGGCTGCTTTCAGGTAATGGCGGCCGCGCGCCGGCAGTCAGCAAGTGAAGATGGTGATGCATATCTGCCGTTCGGTTGGGAACGGCTGTGGCTTACGGAGCAGCTACCAAACCGGCTCATCTGCCATGCGCGCATGCGAGAGAGAAATCGCGAGTCCGAGGCAGAAGGCGTTGCGGAAGCTACACCTGAAGTCATATCAGGTGATCTGCGCCTCTATACGCCGGAGGGGCGAGAGATTGGGGGATTGGACGGCTACACCGTCAAGCGCGCCACGCGCGCCGCGCTGCTGTCGGCTACTGAAAACGTAGAAGACCTCCTGTACGAAGTAGTCTGGCGAGACCGACCCCTGCCGCAAGGAATGCCGTCTGCGGACTTCCTCGCGAGTCCAACGGCTATCGCCGCCGATTCTAAGACTTTCCCGGAGTATCTGGCGGCTGAGGGCGTTGAAGCCGACGATAGGGACGCGTTGCTCTCCGACTTGGAACACCTATCGTGGCGTTGCGCGCTCGCGGCCCTCGAAGAACTGGGGTGGGAGCGTGCAGTCGGCCAAGCGATAGACCCAGAGGCGCTGCGCCAAGAGTTGGGAGTCTTGGACGAGCATCGCAAGCTCTTCCGCCGCATGCTCGAAATGCAGGTGCTCGCCAGCGTCCTGGCGGAGTCTGGAGATGACTTTGTCGTGCAATTGGGTCCCGACGACCCGTTGCCGGATGAGGTGCCATGCGATCCTGACGCATTTTCCGTCCAGATGGAGTCACGCTACGCCCACGGCACCAACGAGGTCGGCCTCTTTCGGCGCAGCGCAGGCGCATTAGCCGACGTGCTGCGCGGCGAAGCAGACCCACTTACGCTTCTCTTTAGCAGCGGCGAACCGAGCGCAGCAGACTTGTACCGCAAAGCGCCCGTAGCGCGGGCCGCCAACAAGATGCTGAGCGACGCCGTTGCCGCGCTTCTCAGCGACATGCCGGCAGATCGGCGACTAAGGGTCATAGAAGTCGGCGCCGGTACCGGCTCGGCAACGGCTTCGGTGTTGCCGGAACTCCCGGAAGGTCGCTTTGACTACGTTTACACTGACATATCCGCAGGCTTCTTTGCGGAAGCCGAAGCGCGCTTCGGCGGCACGGAGGCCGCAATTGAATACCGGGTCTTGGACGTTGAGAAAGACCCGATAGCACAGGGGTTTGACCCCCATGGCTATGACCTGGTGGTTGCGTCCAACGTCCTGCACGCCACACGGTATCTGCGAGAGACTCTCGGCCATTGCCGGGAGCTGCTGGCGCCGTCCGGCCAGCTAATTGCCCTTGAGAATCTCCGCGGTCAAGGCTGGCTGGACCTGACGTTCGGTCAGTTGGACGGCTGGTGGCGTTTTGCCGACCACTACCGACCGCACCATGCCCTCGCGAGCCCGGAAATCTGGAGTCAGGCACTGCGCGACGCAGGCTTCGGGGAAGTGGAAGTCCTTGGTGTGGAACGGACTGAAACCGGCAGGGAACCTGACCGGGGCGTCATCCTGGCGCAGGGGCCTACTCAGGTCTTGGAGCCTGCAGGAGCCTGGGTATTGACTCCCGATCGCAACGGTTTCGCAGAAGAGCTAACGGCGGCGTTGGCGGCTCGCAATCAGACCGTAGTGCTGGCAAGCTGCGAGCAACAACCGGACGCGCAGCAGGCCGAGTCGGATTCCAAGATTATCCGCACGCCTGTCGCACTCTGTGATCGCGAATCTTGGCAAAATCTCTTCATGAGCCTACCCAGTGACGTACCGCTGGAGGGCGTAGTTCATCTCGCCGCTTTGGACGGCAGCGGTCCGGAAGCCACGACCGCAGAGCTGGCGGACGACGCACAGCATGCCACGGCGAGTGCGCTGGCAGTGGTGCAGGGCATGGGCGATGCAGACGTAACCCCAGGCAAGGGAACATGGTTCATCACACGTGGCGGTCAGGTGCTGGAAAAAGAGAGCAGCGGAGAACTCTTCGGAGCGGCGCTCTGGGGTTTCGGCAAAGTGGTTGCGCGCGAAGCGGGCGACTTGCAGCCGCGTATGCTCGACGTGGAACCGGGACGGGAAATTCCCATCGCCGACCTGGAAAATGAACTGCTGTATCCGGATTCCGAGAATCACGTTGCCTACCGTGGAGGTCTGCGCCAGGCGGCACGCCTCGAACGCATCGGTGCCGTGCCCGAGCGCTTGACGCTGCCCGATAACTCAAATTGGCTGCTGGAACCGGACGCAGGCGGTGCGCTGGAAGGCATCCATGTCGGGCCGTTCCCTGCCAGGCCTTTGCAGCCGCGGGAAGTGCGCGTAGCCGTCGATGCCACCGGGCTTAACTTCTGGGATGTCTTCCGCTCGCTTGCGCTCATCGACGAAGGTCTCCTGGGTGGCGAATTCTGCGGCCGGGTGCTTGAGGTCGCAACCGATGTTACATCTGTTGCGGTCGGTGACCGCATCGTCGGTCTCGCGTTTGGTACGTTTGGGCCTGAGGCGATAACGCGGGAAGAAATGGTTGCGCTGGCTCCGCCGGGCTACACGGCCACTGAACTTGCCACCATGCCAACGGTGTTTGTTTCGGCCGCGCTCGCGTATGACATTGCAGCATTGAGGGTTGGCGAGCGTGTGTTGATCCATGCTGGCGCCGGCGGCGTGGGATTGGCAGCCATCCAATTGGCGCAGGCCTTGGGCGCGGAAGTGCACACAACGGCGAGCGCACCCAAGCAAGCATATCTCCGCTCGCTGGGTGTTGAGCACATCTACGACAGCCGGCAAACAGACTTCGGCCGGCAAATCCTCGAAGCCACCAACGGCGAAGGTGTTCACGTCGTCTTGAATAGCCTGACGAGTGAGGGCTTCATCGAGTCGAGCTTATCCTGCCTTGCGCAAGGCGGCCGGTTCGTGGAATTGGCGCGCGTGGGCATTTACAGCGAAGAAGAGATGGCCGCGGCACGGCCGGATGTGGCCTACGACATCCTGGAATTGGATACGCTCAAGGAGCACGATCCGGCGCGCCCGGGAGACGCCTTGCGGCGCATGATGGCACAACTAGCTCGGCGTGAGATTACCCCGCTCATTCACAGCAGGTGGGCGCTCAATCAAGCCGGGGCCGCCATGGACTTCATGCGTTCTGCCCGTCACATCGGCAAGATCGTCTTTTCAGTCTCGCCAATAGAAACAGGAACGCTGCGCGACGACCGCACGTATCTCGTAACGGGCGGTCTCGGTGGAATCGGATGCGCTTTGGCCGGTTGGCTGGCTGAACGTGGCGCCGGAGCTATTGTGCTGAACGGACGGCGCGACCCTGATCCCGAAGCCGTCGCGGCCATCAACGCACTGCAAGCAAGTGGCGTTAACGTGCACGTGGAATTGGCCGACGTAACGGATGGCGATGCGGTCAACGCGATGTTAGCGCGCATCGATGCCACGCAGCCGCCGCTCGGAGGCATTATTCACAGCGTTGGCGTTCTGTCGGATGCAGCCCTCACCAACCAGAGTTGGGAGAGTTTTGAGAATGTGCTGTGGCCTAAGATGCTCGGCGCATGGCACCTGCATCGCGCGACACTGGACCGGGATCTTGACCTCTTTGTCCTCTTCTCCAGCGTGACCGGCGTGCTGGGAAACGCGGGCCAGGCGAACCACGGTGCGGCGAACGCATTCCTGGACCAACTTGCCGGCCACCGGCGGGCACGTGGTCTTGCGGGTCAATCGATTGCCTGGGGCGCGTGGTCGGGTCTCGGCGAGGCCGAGGAACAGCGAGAGCGCATTGCCAGGCAGTTGGAGGCGTCGGGAACGGGCTGGATGACCCCACAGCAAGGGCTGAAAGCCTTCGAAATGCTTATGCGGCAGGATGTCACAGCAGGCATGGTCGCGGCCGTAGACTGGGACGTTCTTTCGCAGAGTCACGAAGACGATCCGCCACTGTTCGAGAATGTCGTCACTACAACATCGGAGGGAGACGAAGAGTCGGCTGAGGCCCCACAAGACTTGATGTCTCGCCTGCGGAGTGCGAACGCAGCGGAGCGGGAACAGGTGCTCGCTTCATTCCTGCAAGAGGAACTTCAGGCGGTGATGCGGCTGCCAACGGAGCCCGCCTTGTCGGTTGAGTTTGCCGACCTCGGCATGGATTCGCTCATGGCTGTAGAGATGCGCAACCGCGTCAACCGCGGCTTTGCCGGAGAGTATGTGGCATCGAACACGGTAGTCTTCGACTATCCCAGCATCGCAGGCCTCGCCCGGCATCTGGCAACTGAGCTTGGGGATGGCGAGGAGTCTCCAGCGGCCGAATCTCTGCCCGCCCCAGAGCCGCCATCGATTGACGTCGCCGAAGATGGCATTGCCATTGTCGGCATGGCCTGCCGGATACCGGGTGCAGATGACCCTGAAGGCTTCTGGAGTCTCTTAGAAACAGGCCAGAACATGGTAACCGATGGGCGTCAAGACGCTGGCTCTTGGAGCGGCATAGCCGGGGATCCCGCGGCTGACAGAGCTGCCTATCGGCACGGGGCATACCTGCAGGGGATAGACGAGTTTGATTCTCGTTTCTTCAAGATTGCCCCGATTGAAGCACAGATGATGGATCCACAACAGCGGCTTCTGCTGGAAACCTCCTGGCAGGCTTTCGAAGATGCCGGCATAGATCCCGAAAGTCTGCGGGGGAGTCGCACCGGCGTCTATGCCGGTATTGGCGGCAGCGAGTACCGCAGAGTAATCACGGAGAGCGGTAGGGACGACGACTATCTGGGAACTGCCGGTGGCGTGGCGGTGGGGCGGGTCGCCTTTACATTGGGGCTTGAGGGCCCGGCCGTTCCGATAGAACTGGCCTGTGCCGCTTCCTTGGTTGCGGTTCACCAGGCCGTAGCCGGTCTACAGCGCGGCGAAATCGATATGGCGCTGACCGGAGGGGTCAATGCGGTCCTTTCCCAGTCCGTTATGCGGTTTCTCGCGGATGCGGGGATGCTCTCGCTAAGCGGCCAGTGCTGGACGTTTGATGCCGCCGCGGATGGGTATGTGCGCGGCGAAGGGTGCGGCTTGGTGGTGTTGAAGCGCCTGAGCGAAGCCGAGGCGGACGGTGATCGCATCTGGGCCGTGATCCGCGGTACTGCCGTCAACCAGAACGGCGCCGGCTTGGGCCTGACACTGCCGAACGGTCCCGCCCAGGAACGCGCCATGAGAGAAGCACTGTCGCAGGCAGGCGTCGCGCCCGTCGAGATCGACTACGTCGAGGCACATGGCCCGGGTACTGCCGTCGGCGATGCGGTGGAACTGAACGCTGTGGCTAACGTCTATGGTCGAGACCGCGATGTCAATAACCCACTGCTCATTGGCTCTGTCAAGACGAATATCGGCCACCTGGAAGCGGCTGGGGGAATCGCAAGCCTCATGAAGACAGTGCTTGCAATGCAGCAAGGCGCCATTCCTCAACATCTCAACTTCCGAAACCCAAATCCCGATATCGATTGGGATCGCCTGCCGGTGCGCGTGACATCAGAGGCGGTCGCATGGCCGTCCGCGACCGATCGACCGCCTTTTGCGAGTGTGAATGTCTTTAGCATCTCAGGCGCGAACGCGCATGTCGTTGTCGAAGGCTGCCCCGCGCCCGATGAAGAGGAGAGCAGCGGGAACGGCAGGCGGTGGCCGGCGGGCACTCCGCGCTTGGTTGAGGTTGCGCTGCCCGATAGTGCGGACCTCGCCGAAACTTCAGATATGAACCTAGCACAACGCACCACGCGTCTGCTGCCTCTCTCCGGCAAGACCCACCAAGCACGGCGCCAGCTAGCGGAACGCTACTTAGCCTGGCTCGATGATACGTACGCAAACTCTGACCTCACAGATGCTTTAGAAGACTCCTTGCTTGCGGATATGGCGTGGACGGCCGGTGTAGGACGCAGTCACTTCTCGCAGCGCGCGGGATTGGCCTTTCAAACGTATGAGGAATTGCGAGAGAAGCTGAAGATGCTCGCTGCAGTACGTGAGGATTCCGACGAACCTGAACCGCAACCGGTCGCGAATACTGCCTTTGCCTTTGGCGGCTCGGTACATGGGGTGGCCGCCATGAGCAAGGCCCTCTATGAACGAGAACCTGTCGCCCGCGCAGTGCTGGACCGCTGCGATGCTATTCTCCGCGAGGAACGAGCATCCTCCATTTTGGACGTGTTGTTCGGTAAGAACGGTGATTCGGCTAGCGCCAACCACGATCCGGCTTGGTATCAGCCGGCAGCTTACGCTTTGGAGTGTGCGCTTACGGCGCTCTGGGCGAGTGTCGGAATTCGGCCGAGTGTAGTAACGGGGTGCGGCGTGGGCGAGCTCGCGTCGGCACAAGCCGCGGGAGCGCTCAGTCTTGAGGACGGCTTGCGCATCGCTGCCGAGTGGGGTGCGCAGATGGCGGGTGACTCTCTCAACGCGTCACAGCCAGATGTCTCACCTGGGCTGGGAGAGGCAATCGCGGCAGTAGCAATTGCACCGTCAATCACCATGGTGAGCGGCGCAACCGGACGGGTGGTAAACCCCGATAACCGGCCTGACGCGGCGTATTGGAACGAAAGCGCCGGCCCGCCTGCAGCAGCGGGCTGCGTCGAGGCTCTGGCTGAGTTGGGTGTCGACCTGCTCGTGTCAATCGAATTAGGCGCAGAGGGAGAGTCCCGGGTCGCTGAGCGGTGGCGGAGCCCGGCAGGAACAGTGACGTCCGACCGAAAGCTTGTCTACATTGAGTCATTGGCGCGCGCTGACAGTGAAGGATTGTCGCCGGCGCCTGACTGCCAATTCACCAGGGCCGTTGCGGACGCGTACGAAGCAGGACTCCAGGTCTCCTTTGCGGGACTGTTTGCCGGTGAGATGCGCAGACGCATCTCTCTGCCAAGCTATCCTTTCCAACGCCGCCGACATTGGGTAAATGCGCGCAATTCGGTAACGTCCAGCTAAGTCCAAGGCAAGCAAGGAGTGTGCATGCCACACTATTGGGTGCAGACGCGTAGAGTCAGCCCACGTGGGGCCCTCTCATTGACTAAGTGGTCGTCACTTGCTATGGTTGCAGCAGAGTTTAGCATGAGATTTTTTGTGGGAGGATTATTCATATGGCAGCGACTGCAGAGCGCATGAAGCAGCTTGTTGCGTCGAACCTAGAGGTGGATGGCAAGCCGTTGGGACCTGACTTCGACCTCGGCGCCAGTCTCGCCGATGCCGGTGTTTCATCCATGGACATCGTTGCGTTTGCGAAGGTAGTCGCCCAGGAATTCAGTGTAGAGATCACGCGCGAGAATTGCCCAACGCTTAACAGCCTTCAAGAGCTGGTTGACGCCATTGATGCCCGCGAGGGGTAGGTCGTGTCCCAATTGCCGGCAATGTAAATTCTGGGCAATTTTTTTATACTTGTGACAATTCGCCGCTCCTGCAGGAGCGGCGAATTTCTTAGCTGGGCTAGTTAGTCCGTGATGTGCCGGCTCAACAAGCGTCCGATGCCTATGCCTGCCATAGACTTGCGCTGGTGGACCCATTTCAAGACAATTGGCGCCGTCCGCGTTGCCCATGTTAACGTGCGACCTCAACCGGAGGCAGAAGCGGCTGCGTATAGATGGCTAGACGAAGGGGAACGAGGTCGGTTGCGGCGCTTCGCTTTTGACGGCCCACGACGCAGGTTTGCCCTATGTCGTTCCGCCCTGCGGGCCATCCTCTGTGAACAGTTGGGGTGTGAGAACGAAGACCTCTTCTTTGCCAGCTCTCCATTTGGTAAACCAATCGCCCGAGAGAGAGGCGCGCCGGCCACCGTCAGCTTCAACGTCAGCCACAGCGGCGATCACGGATTGGTCGCCTACGCACCAACAGGACGGCTGGGCGTGGACGTTGAAGAACGCGATGGGCGCCGCAACCTTGACGTGCTTATAGACACCGTGTTTACGTGCGACGAAAGAGCGGCAATACGGTCGCGGCAGGGACCTGGGCGCGTCCACCTCTTCTACAGGCTCTGGACGTTGAAGGAAGCCCTAATGAAGGCCCAGGGCGAGGGCATCCATCTGAACGCTGCCAGCATCCGGCTTCCTGTGTCCATGCTGCGGGGTACTCAGCAGGGCTCAATGGAATTGTCCCGGTTGCCTGGTGTTTCATGGCACGTTCAAGACCTTGGAAGCGAAGAGTTCGCGGCTGCCGTTGCCTTTGAGATAGACTGAAGTCACAAGTAACAAGAACAGAACCATTCATGGCGAATTCAAAGACGGTATGGGAGGTACCCGAGCCCCACACCACGTTGGACGTGCGGGTAGATAGCGATACAACAATTAGGTTGCGGCGCCACGGTAATTCCAACGGGCCGCGGCTGGTCTTAAGCCATGGCAACGGCCTTGCGATTGACCTCTATTATCCCTTTTGGTCGCACTTGACAAGCGAATTCGACGTGATTGTCCACGATCTGAGGAACCATGGCTGGAATGCAGTGACTTCGGCGAGGGAGCACACTATTGCTACCTTTGCGTCTGACCATGACATTTTGCTTGATGCCATTGAGATAAACTTTGGCAAGAAGCCCATCAGCGGCGTCTACCACTCCGTCTCCGCGCTGACTACTCTGGTCTCTCCCACCAAGGGCAGCCGCCACGCATCGCTCATTCTCTTCGATCCCCCGCTATGCAAGCCTGGCGCCAGCTTTGAGGAATTCGATACCGCAGCCACACGTGCAGCCAGCATGGCACGCCGCCGCACCTTCCACTTCAACTCCAGGGAGGACTTTGTGGAATTGCTTGGCTTCTCACCGATTTTTCAGCATACGGTGCCCGGAACTATCGAACTCGTGGCACAAGCGACGCTGCGGGATAGTGAGGGTGGAACGGGTTTCGAGCTATGCTGCCCTCCCGAATACGAAGCGCAGATAGTCGACTATGCCAGCCCCTATGCCGTTCTCGTGGACTTTCGAAAGTTTCACTGTCCCATTAAGGTCATTGGAGCTGACCCCACCTTGCCATATTCCTATCTGCCAACCCTGGATCTCAGTGACATCCTGAGCGTGGACTATGACTTCTTGCCCGATGCGACACACTTCCTCTCACTGGAAAAACCGGAGGAGTGCGCGGACATCGTGCGGAAATTCATTGCTGAGAATGCGTCTGACTAAAGCAGCATGTCCCATTAGAGTCGGATGGCGCGCAGGCGGGACCGTACCCCTGAAGGTGTGAGGCACAATTCAGACCGAGACTCAGGAGGATAGTCCCGCGCGGCGTGCCTGTGGGGGTTGGACGAGCCCAATTGCGCGGGCGGGGAGCGATAAAGATCGTGAGAGCGTCTCGGTCCGTCTTAGCAGAGGGGAATGCAACGCTGAGGAACTCGCTGTTCTATTGTGCTCTCTCGACTCGCACCGTTACGATGTCCATACCGTGGTACTTTTGGTGCCGCACCGCAGACGCATAGTGCCGTAGCAGCCGAAACGACACCTCTCTATCGTCGTCTGTTTCACTCTGTTCGTCGAGATGTGCCAGCCGGTCTTCCAGATTTTCTTCCGCGAACACCGCCGAGAATTCCAATTCCAGCGCATTGCCTTCCGGGCGTGTGGCAATAATCAAGCGCGGCACTTTGTCCGTGGGGTGCGCACTTTCCGGTCGCAGCAGGCTCGCGAGAGTTTCTTCACCCGCAGAGCGCAGGCGGTCAATAGACTCTTCGTTCCAACTCAGCTTGGCAGCGACTTCCTGCAGAAAAGCGTCAATCTGGGGCAGGTCGGAATTGGCCAGACGCACCTGCAAGCGCCGGCGTCGCGGTCCCGTTATGTCTAGGAGTACCGTTAACGCGATGGCACTTGCTGCACCGATGGTTATGCCATTGCCCAGCAATGCATCCCATGGCGCGCGTAAGACGCCCTCAAAGATATTCTGGTGCTGTAAGCCAACCCCAATTGAGAACGACAGCCCAACAACTAGTGCATCTTGGTACCCAAGCCCCGAGCGCGAGACAGTGCGTATGCCCTCGAAAAAGAGAATCCCAATTGCCACTAACAAGAATGCGCCCATGATGGGGTTGGGAATGGTGAGAAGCAAGCCGGTTACTTTGGGAAACAGCGCCAGGATGAAGAATATCACCCCCATGGCGTAGGCAACCCTGCGGGCGGCTACCCCAGTGAGATTGATGAGGGAGACCGTGAAAGACGAATAGGCGCTCGTGGGCGGTGTACCGGCGAGACCAGACAACAAGATGCCTACCCCGTTGGCATAAAGCGCGCCCTGAATCTTGCGAAAGTCAATTGCTCGCTGCCGGCGCTGTGAGACCTGCTGCACCACTACCGCGTCACCAATGGTCTTAATTGCCTGCACGAGGGTTACTACCAGGAACATCGGCAGCAGTGCCCAAAACCCGGCGGTCGGCGTCAATTCCAGCCCCGGAAAACCGCCTGAAGGCAACCCAACCCACGCCGCTTCACGAAGCCGATCCAATTCGTACATGCCGAAAAACGCCGCCGCCACACAGCCTGCGCCAATGCCGAGAAGCGGCGACCACAGCCGCCAGGAGACAGGCGCGCGCAATGCCAGAATGGTCGTTACTACCAGCGTAACCAGCGCCACGCCCGGACCGGCAATTGCGGGTGTGTCTGCTGGAACTTCATTCAGGCGGTCGAAGGCCACCGGCAGTATCATCGTTGCGATCAACATGAGCACGGTACCGGAAACGGCCGGTGTAATGATGCGGCGCAAACGCGGCAGCCACGCCGCAATTGCCAGATAGAAGAGCGCCGACAGGATAATCAGACTCGCGAGTGTGGCCGGTCCGCCTTCCGCAAGTGCTAAGACCGAGACTGCAACATAGTTTGGCGTGGTGCCGGTAATGAGAAGGTGGCGCGTGCCGAGCCAGCCAATGCCGGCCGCCTGCAGCGCCGTGATCGCCCCACCGACGATGAGCGACGCAAACACGGCCCACGTGAGATAGCGCTCGTCCTGGCCGGAGGCTACCGCCGTGATGGCCACAATAAGCACGGCAGGAGCCACGACAATCAAGACGCCCTGCGCTCCCACGACTACCGCCGTAAACAACGAACAAGGCTCATCCGGTTCGTAACGGATGTTCTCGCCTAGGCGGGCTGACGCCAAGCAGGGCCTCCTAACAGAGCGCCATTTAGTCTATCTCAACGCACTCACTGCAAGGGCACGTGGGCAAACTGCCAGACGCGCCTTACACGCCTCCTGGGACGTCCTGACCGCAGATGCGCAGGTAGTCCGGCTTAGGCGCGTCACCTGTGTACTGGAACTCCGCGGCCATGTAGCTCATCGTAATCGCCCGCCGCGACTGCGTCGTGAGATTTGGCGCCGTCCCGTGGAGCAGGAGGCTATGGAAGAAGAGCCCATCGCCCGCTTCCATGGGGACAGCTATCACGTCAGCCGGATCATAGTTAGATTCGTTGATGATATAGTCATCCGGCACCCGCTCATGAGGTACAGGACCGCGCTTGTGGCTGCCGGGAACGGCGGTAATGCAGCCGTTCTCCGGGGTAGCAGGCTCAAAGGGCATCCAGCATGAGCTCAATTCCATCGGCTCAATCGGCCAGTAGGGAGAATCTTGATGCATTCCCTTGGCCGAGCCAACCTGCGCCGGTTTCATTAGCACTGAGTCACGAAAGAGCTTCAGATTCTCGCTGCCGATGAGAGCCTGCATGCGCTTCACGACCTCCGGCATTGTGCCTAGCCCGCGAAAGCGGTCGTCGTGAACGACGAGCCGGTCGATCTTGCGAAATGCATCGCCGCGTCGCTCCGGCCACGGCACCTCGCCGCGTTCCACACGGGGCTCAACCTGGATCTTGACCCCTTCCGGTATGGGCAGGCGATCATACATGTACTCTTCGAGCCGCTCTTTCAGTTCTGCTATGCCCTCAGCCGATACCAGACCCTTGATCAGGAGATAGCCGTTGTCCGCGTAAAATGCTAGCTCCTCTTCAGTCACCATCGACTTCACCTCTGCCATCATTACACCTCCATGGGTCTGTTGTTAAACAATAGGATTGAATCCCAGGTCAGTTTGCCGCTTGCGTCAAGCCCGCTATAGCGGGCTTACAAAATCACCATGCCGGCGTCGCGCCTTGTGCCCCCAAGCGTGCACTGCCGACCCCTGCACGTTCTATGCATTATCGCCGATAGGCATAGTTTAGGAAAGAAACAAGAACGGAAGTATGGACGAAAGCACTACCCGGTCGTTTTGACGCAAACGACTAGAAGAGTGCCGGCTGGCGGGCTTCAAGAGGCCAAGCGTCAAAGCCTCTATCGCGCAAATGAGCGGAGAATTGTTGCGGGCCGAACATCGTGAATACCCGTTTCGGCTTAGCCTGTTCAACATACGCATTGAGTTGATTCCAGTCGCAGTGGTCGCTCAGCGGCAGCGCCTCATCGACACGCATGCGATACTTGCATGAAGGATCGACGGCCCAGCCGCTAAGAAGCACAGTGCGATAGGGAGTGAGCGCGAACGTCTCGGAGCGCCGACGCACATGAGGCGGCATCAAGACGACCGTACCTTCCTCACGCCTGCCGCGCCAGCGGATCAGTTTGCCCGGAAACCTGGCGCCCATCTGTAAGTAGACCGCCGACATCGCATACGTTGATTCGTCCACCTGAACGTCAAAACCCGCGTCCAGCAGGATATGCAAGGCCTCTTGCCCCTTGCCCAGGCTATAGGCGAGCACGACTGGCACTGCTCCCTCATTGAATGTATCGATGACCCACTCGCACAGTTGGCTGACAACGCTCGCACGAGTCGGAAAGACGTAGTCCGGGTGACCGAAAGTCGCATCAATGATGAGCGTATCGCATGGTAAGGGCTGAGCCGGTTGTCCAAAGAGATCCTGCCCGAGGTGCAGATCGCCCGTATACACAATTCGTTCACCGGTTGCATGCACGTCGATGGCGACCTGCGCCGCGCCCAGACAGTGACCGGCCGGAAAGAGCGTTAGCGTGTAATCGTCGCGCTCCAGCGGCTCACCGAACCGAAGCGGCTGCGCTTGCTTGATCTTCATGCGCTGGGCAGCCAAAGCGATAGTTTCCGCAGTCGCAAGCACGTGATGATGCGAGGCAAGGTGGTCGCTGTGCGCGTGAGAGATGTATCCTTCGGCTTTTACTCTCCGCGAATCAAGCCAGAGTTCCAGCGTGGGAAGAAAAATGCCCGGTTCAATTGGAGATTGCATGCGGTACTCATCCAAAACAGTACAGAGAGTTTCAAGAGCTCATTGTAGTGCCAGTAATTCCCTGCAATTCAAGGGGGCGTCAGTCCGCCCTTCGCGTGCACAGTCAATCTAGAGGACTTCTCAAGTCCACACGAGAAAAACCCGTTGGCGGCGTAATGGCAAGCCCCATTTCCTGATTGCAATTCCCTCTACAAAGTAGCAGTCTGACGGCAACCTAAGCGCCTGGCAATATCGAGCTCACGAGTTCAAGCGCTCGGCCAACAAAGAGGCCCTGGGTACCTGTGCGGTAATGGGCCGGAGCGAGCTCGTCATCCTGGTAGGAGCCGACTTCGTAGCCGCCGCGTGGGATTTCTCGGTCCGACGCAACGTAGCCGATCATGTCATTCGCCATGCTCACGTGGACTACATCGAGGCCGAATTCTTCCTTCACCCGCCTTCGCGTTTCCATGCCGTATTCCAGGAAGAATTCCCCAGGAAAGCCGACGAACACCAGGTGTCCCACGCGAATAACCTGGAGTTCGGTCTCCAAGCCGTCGGCCAGCGTACCGGCTTCAAGCTGACGGAGAATGCGCTGCGCCCACCGCGCTTTGCAGAAGGGGAGGCGTCTCCCAGTGTCAGGAAACGCACCTGTTTCAAGTGCCTCGCGCAGGTATTCGGCGGTAGGCGGCTCGGCGAACGGAGCAACGATGGATGTGCTGGCTGCGGCCACACCCTCTAAGGAGCGCGGGCTGATGCGTTCGCGTGTTTTTATCACTTCCGCGCCCATGATGCGGCCTTCCCGTTCGAGTTCGGGAAATATCGCTGAGCGGAAGCTGCGGCCGGTTTCGTCGGTGTAATTGGGTCGAATGTCACCATGGCAGCCGAGGAGAAAACCTACTACGCAATCATTGCCGTATACATCCTCCACAAACGACCGCGCTGGGCCGGGATAGTCGGCGCTGATGGCAAAGTTGTCGCTCATGCTCGTGGGATGGCAAGCGTAATTGAAGATGATGCCTGCCGGTTCGCCGGCATCGTTATCAAAGCGCAATACCGGCAGCGAATGGTCCACGAGGCCGTCGGGGCGGGGACAATTGACCACTTCACCGTTGCGCTCGCCGCGTCGGTTGATGGCGAGACCGTACTGCCCAGTGCCAATGCCACCGTGCACGTTCTGAAACCCTTGCATCGCCATGGCTACGACGCCCGCGAGCTTGTTCTCCAGCTCGGTCAGGTAGTCGTGGTCGAGGATCGGCAGCGCGTACGTCAGTTCCTCATCGGGAATACCACCCGGATACGGTACGCTGGCGCCCGGCAGCCCCGCGCCCCAATCTTTCGTGTTGGGGCCGCTGTGGGCATGGGTCATGCCCAGCATGACGTGGGAGCCCGGTATCCCTGTCGCCGCCGTGATTTTCCTGCGAATAGCGTGCGTGCGCTCCAAAGAAATGTCAACGAGATCGGCGCCAACAACGGCAACAGTGGTATCTCCATCGTCAAATACATAGGCAGCGGCGTAGAGTTCGTCGTGAATGTCATCAGAAGGCTGCTGGCGATTGCCATAGCCGCCGAGATGCGTACCCACCGGCGGAGTTATGTTTACTTTCGCCGCACCCATGCGGACGCTACCGGACATCATCTGCCTTTCTTGCTTCTCTAGTGCGGAATATCGGTGGAATCAGTGAATTGCGAAATCTAGTCTGCCGGTTGAGAAACCTGCTCTGCGAGAGCCAAGGCGCGACTCACCACGAATTGCTCGGTCTCCGGCCGGAACGGCGCCGGATACCAGAACCAGCGGTAAAAGTCAGCCGGTTCGGAGCCGCCTTCAGGATAGGACTTGGCAGTGCAGACGTAGCCTACTTCCGAGTTGCTGTAGCCGAGGGTGAGCGCCATCTGCGCCCGGTGGCTGTCCTGCAGCGCCCGCTCGATTGCCAGCCCGATTTCCACAAACACCTCACCACCCATGGCGACGATGCAAACACCGCCGAGCCTCACAACTTGGACTTCCATATCTACTGTTGTGGGAAGTTTCTCGCCGTTCTCCAGCTTCTCGATGAGGTAGTCTGCCCACGTGAGCCAGCGATTGCGGCCGGATTCCGTGCGATACAACTTGAGCTCCTCTATTGTGGGGGGATCTTGGAAGGGGAGCGGGAGTTGCTCTCTGGCGACGGCGATGGGATAACCCACGGCCATATGGCTCTCGCGCGCCGCGCGTACCGCCACAGCGCCGGCGCCGCGGCCGAGCGCCTGGATCTCCGCCGCCGTGCAGGGATGAAAGCGATCGCCTGCCGGTGTCAGCACTCTTGGACGGATGTTACCGCCACAGCCGGTCAGAAAGACCGCAATCGGCGCGCCCTCCGTTGCAAATGAGCGCTCAATCTCGTCTTTGGCCGGCGAAATGTAATCACCCCCAATTACGGGATTACCGCGATAGTCAAAGCCCGTGCCGTGACAAGCCGCCGAAAAGACGATAGCGAGCGCCGAGCCGTCCAGGCGATCGACGCGTATGACTCGCGCGCGGTTATCCACCGTATCCTCATAGTTGGGCAGCATGCTCGAGGTGCCATCCACTACTTTCCTGCGATTGATGGCAAACAAGCCCTCCGCCTCACCAATGGCAAGCGAGGCTGGCTCAAGAGCTGCATTAGCACGCGCCACGGTATCGGTGATGCGCTGGATGACCCACTCACGGTATTCCAAGTCCACGGGGTCCGGCGAAAGCACAGAGATGCTGGGGCCGGAATGCGTGTGGGAAGCATTCAGCAGGACGTTATCACCGGGGATGTCGGTCTGTTTGGCAATGCGCGCCCGTATCGCGGAGGCCAGCGAGGCTTCCATGTAAATGAGGTCATTGCCGACCAGCGCAACTTTTGTCGATCCATCGTCCAAAACGACGGCGGTGCTATAGAGGTCGTCAAGCACACCCGTTGATATCACCGTCATGCCGCTTTGGAGCAAGCCTCCAATTGCCGGTGTGATCTGCGTTTTGGCCGCTCCCGCCCACAGCGGGGCACGTTCTGGCAGCACCTCGTCCTCCCGCGTCAGCCAATTCTGCATTTGCTGCTCCCTCTCGTTACTATTCGCTATCATGATGCAGTGAGTTCATACATGCAAGTCATGCCAGGAGAAGGGTGCAAAAATGCGTACGTCCGAAGTACTACGGGAAATTGTAGACTCCTGCGGCCCTCAGGGCGGCGATGAAGGGATTCTCTTTGGCGACCGAGAGCAGGAAGTTGGCGGTATCCAAGTGTGCTGGATGGCGAGCCTCGATGCCATTGAACATGCGAAAGAGGCTGGCGCCAACCTCATCATTGCCCATGAGGACCTGTACTTTCCGTCGTGGCGGCCTCCGCACAGCACGACGCCGGTGGAGTATCTAAGCTGGCGTGTGAACCAGCGGCGCATCGGATTGCTTGCGGAGAGCGGTATTGCGGTCATTCGTGCCCACGGGATGCTGGATCGTCACTGCATCTTTACTGCCTTCGCCGAGAGGCTTAGCCTCGGCAAGCCGGCGGTAGACGAAGGACCTTACCTCAAGGCCTATGACCTGCCTCCGGGCACGACCTATGGGGCGCTCGTAGAGCACGTAAAATCCGCACTCGGCATGGAGGCGGTGCGAGCGACACCATACGATCCGACGGCGACGGTGCGGCGGGCGGGGTTGCCCTGGGGTGGCCTGGGCCTCTTCGTTAATGTCGGCTACATGCAGTCAACTCTCAAGTACGGCTGTGACGTATTCATTGCAGGGGAGAGCGACAACTACGGCATGCACTTTGCGCTAGACTCCGGAGTGCCGATGATCGAAACCAGCCACGAAGTGAGTGAGAACCCCGGACTTGCCATCTTTGCCCAAGAGCTCCAGGCAAGGCTACCCGAAGTACCGGTACATTACTACGAAAACCAGATGCCGTGGCGTTGGTGGTAGCGTGGAGATCTAGCCCGCACTCCGCTTGCATACGTGACATGGGTGTGCACGGGGCCAAGCATGACGTCTACGCGGTCGCGGCGTGTAACATACAATGACTCTGTAGTCTCGCCCAGGGGCTGAAGGGTCCGCATTCGAGGAGTTGCTCGGGCTCCCGCCGCCTCTACCTAATCCAACCCTTGGTCGGCCTCTCCCTCTTCCCACTTCTGCGAGAAGTTCAAAACTATTCTCTCGGAGACCGCGATGAATACGGCCCGTTCTTCCGGTGTAATGCCTTCCGCCAGCATGGCATTGTGCTCTTGAACCCGTTCAATGAGTATAGGAACCAGGCGGAGCCCTTCCTCTGTCAATCCAAGACTCACCACCCGCCGGTCCCCCCGCAGACGCCTCCTCGTTAGCATTCCCTGTTCGAAGAGCTTGTTCACGGTACGACTGACGCTGCCGGCATCAACCGGCGCCACTTTCGCCAATTGGGAAACCGTAGTTGTCCCGGAACGGAAGCAGACGCCGAGAATGATGAACTCTATCGGAGAAACGCCAAGGGGCATGAGTTGCTTCGCAATGCCCTTTGTTACCGCGTTTGCCAGGCCGGAGACATAGACCCCGAGATAGTCGGGCGTCGGTCCCCAAATCTCATCCTTTAGTGATGCTTGGCTCAAAGCGCTTGAACTTTCTACGAATAATTAATGTCAGGCAAACTATCTGGAGCCATTGTATCATACGCAACTCATGCCATTCATACGGTGCAATCCATGCCCTACGTTTCAGTAATGCGAGAGCATCCCCACAGCAGAATATCTATAGCACTTGGTGCGATTTGAGGTGTTGCCCGCGTACGGTTCCATGTATCCTCTCCCAATTCAATAGACTCAGGCGTGGCCATCGGGTACGATTGCAGCGCAGCCATGGGAGAGGACCGGGTGTGAAGGGATAGACCTGCCAGTCTCTCATTATGCAGAATCTCTACTCTTGCGCTCGCCAAACGACGCTGGATGACAAAGCACGCAATCCAATTTCGTGAAAAAGGGGCCTAGGCGCGCTTCTCCGTGATGGTCCGCCGCGGCAGCAATCAGCAAGTCCCACGCTTCGGTTGTCCAGCCGCCGGAACGTGGAATAGGAGGGTTCGCTCCCCAATTCTTGGGCGGGGAATCCTCAGTGCTCAGACTAAGCGGGGAGCGGAGCCATGAGATCGACGAGTGCGGCGGCCACGGGCAAGGCCGTGAACAATGCGCACCCGCAAAGCCCGGCACTTTGCGATCGGCCCGCGCTTGTGCTATTGGACGCCTACGGCACGCTATTCGCGCCGGTTTCCTATGGCTCACCGGTAGTGCGCCTCTGCCAGTTGCTGGCGGCAGATGGCGTACATGTTGACCCAAAGAGTGCAGAGAGAGCACTCTTTGCGGAAATCAGACTATACCGCGAGCGGTTTCCCTATATTCGCGACCAGCAGGAACTAGGACAACTAGAGCTTGCAGCTAGCGATGTCATGTTGGCGGAGCTGGCAATCAAACAGTTCCCGCGCAAACGCATGCGCCAGCACCTGCTTGATCTATTTCGCCTTGAGGTCTTTTCCGATGTGAATCCGGCGCTTGGTCGCCTGCAAGAACGCAGACTAGCGCTCGGCGTGGTAAGCAATTTCAATGCAATGCTCGGTGACTACCTGGCACAACTCGACCTAAAAGAGTGGTTCAGCGTGGTTGTGTGCTCAGCCGACGTGGGCGTAACCAAGCCGGATCCTGTAATCTTCCATGCGGCAATCAAGCAACTTGGGATGCAACCCGAGCAGGCGATCTACGTCGGAGACGACTTGCACAATGATTACCACGGCGCACGGCAAGCGGGCCTCCACGCGGTGTGGCTCAACCGCGATGGTGCGCCAACGCCGGAGGGAGTGCGTTCAATTACGACTCTTGCGGAACTTCCCGGGCTATTGGGCCATGAGAACTCGTGACCACAACGCAGAGGATGGCCGCGTTATACTGGGTCCACGTTTCAGAGCATGCCGTCATCCACAGCTTCCCTCCATGCCTTCATCGCGCATGAGCCCACTGGGAAGTTCCCCGCCCGCATTGACGCCCAAGCCTCTGCGGGCGGTTTCAATGCGGAGCAAGCTATCCGGCAAGACATTGCCAATGTTTACGTTGGGGCCAAGAGTCTGCATGAGCCAGCGGGCCAGGGTATCCGGCTCTGAGTAGGTGGTGCCTTCAATCCACGGGCCCGTAAGCTCGAACATGAGCTTCTCGAGCGGCGCCGCCTTTGTGAGTTGTGCGGCCAAGGACTTGTCTCGCCCATGGCCGAATATTTCCGCCGCCTCCACAAGCACCTTGCTGCTGCCGGCCTCCAGGCACGCCGCAATGTCCTCTTCGAGGCTTACCGTGACGGCCAATCCCTCTTTCTTACCCACTTCGCCATAGACTTCGAGGCCGTACGTCGCTCGCGCCTTGGCGATTAGCGCCTTCTTTTCGTCCAGGGAAATTGAGAGTAAGTTGTCAGAGACCTCAACGGCATGGAATCCGATCGCTCGTGTTTCTCCAAAATACTCGTCCACCTTCCCACAGAGCACGGCGTACTCGAGGAACTGCCCGCCAGGATAGGGCGCCACGTCAAACTGCTGGTAGAGGCTGATCTTTTGCATTACCAACTCACGCGGCAACAATCGCGCCACACCCACGGCAAGTTTGGCGGAATCGATATATGCGCTCGCGAGCCGAAGGATGTCCTCCTGCTGGCTAAGCCCGAGGCCAAAGTCAATCATCATTGTTTGACCGGACGTCCGCGGCTTAGCGGGACGCTCCAGCATGGGGATTGCGGAAAAAGCGTATTCAGACATTGCAGTATTGCCTAGAGAATGCCAAGAATGCGGGCCATGTTGCCATAGTACACCTGGTCTTTGTCCAGCGAATCCGCGCCGAGGCGGTCTAAGAACGCATCGTAAGCGGTGACAACGTCTGGAATCTCCGGTGCCGTTACATCGGAGCCGAACACCAGCTTGTGGGTAATCCCTGCGCCAGCCACCGCGTTGTACATCATCTCGTGCACGACTTTGCGATTGCCGTAGCGAATAGTGATCGGCCCGCTGAGGTCCCAGTAGACGTTCTCATTCCAACGGGCTACCCACGCGGCTTCAGCAAATGAGGGTGAGCCAAGATGCGCTCCAATGAGCGTGAGCTTCGGAAACGCCCGCGCAATCGGATCGAGCATCCAGGGCATCATGCGCGCGGTGCTCACGTCTTCTGCCCGCGACCCGCTGCCAGGAGCGCGAAAAAGCTGCCCCGTGTGAAAGAGAATTGGCATATTGCGGGCTTCCGCCCGCTCGTAGAGCGGATAATACGACTTACTGTCGTAGTTTTCCAAGGGGCGAATCGTCTTGAGGCCGCGAAATCCCATGTCGCCAAGCTCATCGACAATGGTCGGTTCATCGACCCCAAGGCGAATATAGCCAAAACCTGTGATTAAGTCGGGTTGGTCTTTGATGAGTCTCGCTACAGCATCATGTACGGGCGGATCGCCGGTGGAAAGCAAACATAGCCGCTGGCAGCCAAGCGCGCGCTCCATGCTGAGAAGATCATCGAGCTGGCGTTCAATAGGAACTTGCGAACCCGTCGGATCGAAGGCCGTCTGCGGATAGTGGACGTGGGCATCGATGAAACGTCGGTACGCCATTGCGGTGTCCCCTGCTACACACCGAGAGTTTCACGAATACACTGGCGGCTCAAGACGGCATCTTCCTTAACCGAGCGATGGGCTTCCATGCCATGACCTGGCTCAATTTCGACCACCACCCAGCCGCTGTAGTCCGAACTCCTGAGCGATCCGGCTACGGCATGCCAGTCGATAGCGCCGTCTCCGATTGCCTCCACGAGCACGCCGTCGGGCCGGCAGTCCTTGTAATGCACGTACCCGATGCGGGAGCGAAACGAGTCAATGAAGCTTACTGCGTCAGCCGTGCCGATAACGCGCGCGGCATTGGCAATGTCGTAAGCCAAGCTGATATACCCAGGATCAAGCTCGAGAATGCGGCGCATTTCACGGAATTCGTCTTCCAATTCTGGCCCGTGGGTATGATGGAAGCAGTGTGCGCCATGGTCGTTGAAGAGCGCGCACGCTTGCTGCAGGTACGTGTTCTGGGTGGCAAGTTCCTCATCCGTCTTCGACTCGTCCTTCTTTGCCGCCGGGCTGATCAAGACGGTACCGCAGCCGATGGCTTGGGCAAACGTGGCAATGATCTGCAAATTGGGTAACGTTTGCTCGCTGGCAACGTCGTCCGCATAGAAGACGCCGCCGGTATGCAACGCCGCCAAAGTCAGACCGTGTTCGGCAATAAGCGCGCCTACCTCCGCCGGATCGGGCATGGTGGTAGTTTCGCTGTCGCCGGCCGTCGGCGCGCCGCCGGGACGCAAGGCGTTGAACCGGCCTCCGGCCAAGAAATGATAGCCAATCTCCACACCGCTATAGCCAGATTCCGCAATTTGCTGCAGAACGGTATCGAGATTCTCCGCAATTGGAAACTCGCGGAGCCACGCGTTCGCTTGTATGCCAACCTGTATCTCAGCCATTGCACCATCCTTTGCACAGTCTCATCGGGTCACCGCCATGGTGAATCTCATCTATTGCCGGCGCGGTCAGTGTCCAGGCAGAGTAGACGTGGACGCGGCCGGCGCATTGAGTGTGTGGCGGGTCTAGGATACCATGAATTGCGGTCAGTGATTGAATGTGCGCGAGTGTGGCAACCTGCTCGCTGCGTCGCATTTGCCGCTGCCGAACAGAGGATCCACCCCGCTATCGAGCAGGAGGAGTTTTGGAATAACCGATGAACATCATCTATATCGTCTCCGATACGTTTCGCTACGACCACATTGGCGCGAACGGCAATCCGGACATTCGCACACCGTATCTCGACGCTTTTGCCGCAGAGAGTGTCAGCTTCGACAATTGCTACGTGGGCTCGTTTCCCACCGTGCCCCATCGCACTGACCTGCTCGCAAGCCACTATGTCTACCATACCCGGGGCTGGGCGCCTCTAGCGCAAGGGGAAGACACGCTGGCCACAATTCTCGGGCGTGATGGCTATGTCAATCAGATGGTGGTCGATCACGTGCAGCTCTTCCGCCCGGGCATGAACTTTCACGCCGGTTTTGACGGCTGGCAAGCTGTGCGGGGCCAAGCCGGCGAGCCGTACGTCACCGATCCCGTGCCGGTAGAACTACCCTGCGCGCCGGAGAAGATCCGCATGCCCGAAGCGGCAATTCGCTACCTCAAGAACGTCTACTACCGCACCCACGAGCGTGAACACTTTGTGGCGCAGACTTTTGCGCAAGCTGCTGACTGGCTCGAGCGCAACTACACCCACGAGAAATTCTTCCTCTATGTCGACACCTTCACGCCGCACGAGCCATGGGACCCGCCCCAGCACTACACGGACATGTACGATCCCGGCTACGAGGGGGAGAAGATCTTCTGGCCGCGCTACGACCGTTGCGACTATCTGACGGAGCCGGAGCTACGGCACGCCCGCGCGCTGTATGCCGGTTCAGTCTCGCTGGTGGATACGTGGTTCGGCCACTTCATCGAGCGGGTCAAGCACCTGGACCTCTGGGACGACACCATCATCGTCTTCAACGCGGACCACGGCTTCTACATCGGTGAGCACGGCTACATCGGCAAGCATACCGTTCTGGAACCAAAGCAAGGCTGGCCGATGTACCGTGAGGTGTCCCGCGTGCCTCTGCTCGCCCACGTGCCGGGCATGGCGCCGCGGCGGACGAACGCGCTCGTACAAGCCATTGACGTAACGCCAACTGTCTTAGAGTTGATCGGCGCGCCGGCGCCGGACGGACTCCACGGCCGGTCGCTCGCGCCGCTGCTGCGCGGTGAGACCGATGCCCACCGCGACGCCGTCATCAGCTCACCGCTCTTGCCCACACAAGAGGACGTGTTGCTCTACAGCACCGTCAACGACGGCGAATGGACGCTCATGGACCCGGGCAAGCGCGGCTTGGAAGCTGCTGAACTCTACAATCTGGCAGCGGACCCCGGCGAGGAGCACAACGTGATCGCGGACCATCCGGACGTGGCGCAACGGCTCCACGAGCGGTACCTGCAAGAACTGGCGGCATTGGGCACGGAGAGTGCGCGGGTTGACCTGCGCCACTGGCCTGGTGATTCATAGACAGATGCCAAGAGAAGATGGATTCCCGCGTGCGCGGGAATGACGGACAAGGTGCGGGAATTGCGGAGTCTGTCGAGCTATTTCAATGATAGTGGCAAGCCCGTGGCTTAGCCGGAGGACGATATCCGCTCCATGCCGCCGAGATACGGGCGCAAAACCGCAGGGATGATCACGCTGCCATCGGGCTGCTGGTTGTTTTCCAGAACGGCAGCGTAGAGGCGAGCGGAAAAGGCCAGGCCGGAGCCGTTGAGCGTGTGCACGAATTCGGGCCGTGCCTGCGCGCTGGGGCGATAGCGCACGTTGATGCGCCGGGCTTGAAAGTCCTCGAAATTCGAGCACGAAGAGACTTCCTGCCACTTCTCGATGCCAGGACACCAGACCTCCAGGTCGTAGCACTTTGTCGCGGCAAAGCCAAGCTCGCCGCCGCACAATTCCAACACGCGATACGGCAGTTCGAGCTGCTGCAGGACTGCCTCGGCGTCGTCTCGGAGCGTCTCCAGTTCGTCGTAGGAAGTCTCTGGCGCGACGAACTTTACCATCTCGATCTTTTCGAATTGATGCAGACGTAGCAGACCGCGCGTATCCTTGCCCGCGGCGCCTGCTTCCCGTCGAAAACAGGGCGTGTACGCGGTGTACTTAAGGGGCAGTTGCGCGGCGTCGAGGATCTCATCGCGGTGAATGTTCGTCACCGGCACCTCAGCCGTGGGCACGAGGAAGAGATCATCGGGATCGGTACGGTACATATCGTCTTCGAACTTGGGAAGCTGCCCGGTGCCCGTCATCACCTCGCGCCGCACCACAAACGGCGGCCAGACTTCCTGATACCCGTGCTTCTGGACGTGTAAGTCCAACATCCAATTCGCCAGCGACCGCAACAAGCGCGATCCATCACCCTTGAAGAGCGGAAATTGCGCCCCCGCAATCTTTGCGCCTCGCGGAAAATCGAGAATATCTAAGGCCGCGCCGATGTCCCAATGAGCCTTGGGCTCAAAGCCAAACTGCGGCCGGTCGCCCCACTCCGCATGCACGAGGTTCTCTTCTTCCGTTGTCCCGGAAGGCACACTGGTGTGCGGAACATTAGGTATCTCAAGCACCGCTGCCGAAATGCGCTGTTCGATTTCCGCCACGTCGCTATCGAGGCTCTTGATCCGCTGGCCGACCGCGCGCATCTGCTCTCGCAGCGCACTCATTGCTTCTCTATCCTTGGCGGCGCCAATAGTCTTAGACGTCCGATTGCGTTCCGCTTTCAAAGATTCGCTCTCTTGCAACAGCGCCCGGCGCTCGCCATCCCATGCCACAAGCTGATCGATGACGCTGGGATCTTCACCGCGCCGCGCAAGGCCGGACTTCACATCTTCTGTCTGCTCTCGTATGCGGCGAATGTTCAGCATCACTCAGCCTCCTGGGTGCGGACAGGTGGAAAGAGTATGACATCACGAATCGAGGCGCTGTTCGTAAAGAGCATGGCCATGCGGTCGATGCCGATACCGATGCCGCCGGTTGGGGGCATGCCGTACTCCAACGCCGTGAGAAAGTCTTCATCGAGGGGCTGCGCCTCTTCATCCCCGGCTGCGCGCTCCTTTACTTGCTCTTCAAGTCGCTGGCGTTGGTCAAGGGGATCGTTGAGTTCGCTAAAGGCATTGGCAATTTCCAGGCCGCCTACAAACGCCTCGAACCGCTCGACAAGGCGGGAATCGTCTTCTCTGCGCTTCGCCAGCGGCGAAAGCGCTACGGGATAATCCAGCAGCAAGGTTGGCTGCATGAGTGTCGGCTCCACACATTCGGCCAAGAGTTCATCTACAAGTGTAGACCACGTAACGCGCTCCGGCACGCCGATGCCGCGTGATTGTACCTGCGCAAGCAGCGCATCGGTATCGGGGTACGCGTATATGTCGATGCCGGTTGCGGACTCGATGGCCTCATGCAGTTTGATGCGCCGCCACGGCGGCGTGAAGTCCAGCGTTTCATCACCGTAAGGCATCTGCGGCGAACCATGGACGGCCAGGGCAACTCGGTAGTAGAGCTCTTCAAGGAGTGACATCATGTCGGAATAATCGGCATATGCCTGGTACGCTTCCAACATGGTGAACTCGGGGTTGTGGTCGCGGTCCATGCCCTCATTGCGAAACGTGCGGCCGATTTCATAGACGCGCTCGAACCCGCCTATGAGGCAGCGCTTGAGATAAAGCTCCGTGGCGATTCGCAGGTAGAAGTCCTGGTCGAGGGCGTTGTGGTGCGTGATGAACGGGCGGGCAAAAGCGCCGCCGTAGAGCGGCTGGAGCACCGGGGTTTCAACTTCCAGGTAGTCGCGCGCGTCAAAGAATGCGCGCACCTCCCGCACCACGTGGCTGCGCTGCGTGAACGCGTGCCGCACTTCAGGATTGGTGGCCAGGTCCAAATAGCGCTGGCGCAGGCGTGTCTCTGTATCCCGTAGACCATGATACTTTTCCGGCGGGTTCTGCAGTGCCTTGGCAAGCATGACGATGCGGTGGACCTCGAGGGTCGCCTCGCCGGTGCGGGTGCGGAACAGCACGCCTTCTGCGCCGATAATGTCGCCGAGGTCATACAGGTCTACGACCGTCTTGTACGATTCATCGCCAAGGATGTTGAGGCGGAGATAGAGCTGGATGCTGCCGGAAGCGTCGTTGATGTGAGCAAACGCCGCCTTACCCATCTTGCGCACCGTATGGATGCGACCCGCGAGGCGAACCGTTTCCTTTGAAGTAGAAAGCGCTTCAAAGGAGTCGAGTGCAGCGTGCGCCGTATGGGTGCGATGAAAGCGCAGGGGATACGGATCAATGCCCTTTTCGCGCAAGGCATTGAGCTTGCGGAGGCGGAAGTCAACTGGCGACTGGCGTGAGCGATCTGCGTCTTTGACGAAGTCTGACGATTCCGTAGCTATTTTACCTCTTGAATCGTATAAGTCAGCGTGCCGGCGGGCACTTCGACAGTTACCCGATCACCGATACGGTGACCCATCAAGGCATGGCCTACCGGGCTCTCATTAGATATGCGGTTTTCCAGGGGATCGGATTCCGGTGCACCGACAATGGTAAATGTCTCACTATTGCCGTCATCATCCGTGACGATGACCGTTGCTCCCAAATCAACCTCGGCACTGGCATGGTGTTCAGAGACTACCGCATCGCGGAGAATGTGCTCGATCTCTATGATGCGGCCTTCAACGAAGGCCTGCTCTTGCTTGGCCTCGTTGTATTCGCCCATATCGGAGAGATCTCCGCCAAATTCCATCGCCTCATGGATCCGCAGGACGATTTCAGGACGTCGTACGGTCCTAAGTTGCGTTAGCTCTTGGAGAAGCTTGTCTCTGCCTTCAGGCGTCAGCATATGCTGCTCCGCCATGACCGCACCCTCCTATAAAAGAATATGACGGAAAAGAGGCTATCCACTGGTCGCTCTTTTCCAGTCACCTCAATAATAGCAGGTTCAACTGTCGCCGGTCAACGGTTTGAGCGCGGCCGGTTAGCGGCGGACCATTTCCCAGAATCTACGTGCGGCCGTTTACATTACAGGCTGCGCGGTCACCGCTCGTAAAGAGGTATCGCATGGGACACGACGGTAGTGCTTGGCAATCAGGGGCCTGGAAACAACTGCGTTCCACAAAAGGCAAAAAAGGCGCCCCCAGAGGGAATCGAACCCTCGTTACAGGCTTGAAAGGCCTGCGTCCTGGTCCACTAGACGATGGGGGCGAGAGAGGCGCGTTTCACTCTCTCAGTATACCGCAAATCGAAGCTTCTGCGAAGATTAGCAGCGCCTCGAACGCCATTCGAGAGGCGAATTTCTCACTCACAGCTTCCGGCAATTGACCCCGGGCACGCCTGCTCTTGAAGCCATTACTGTTCCCACGTGGCACATCGCGATAATTCTGTGACACATGCCTTATCGCTAGGCTTGACAGAATCTATGATGAGAGGTACGATGCTGGCAATAGTATGTATTGGAAGGCAAGGAGACCGCAATGGATGCAGTTCGCAAGTTATCCCGCCGATCCATAATGACCGGCATGGCAAGTCTGGGCTTTGGCGCCGCGGCCCTGGCCGCCTGCGGTCAAGTAGCTACGGCTCCTGCAGATGCTCCACAACCAGAAGAGGAGGCACAGCCGGAGGCGACGGCAGCGCCGGAGGCGATGGAGCCCAATGTCATCAAATACATGCACTACACCACCCAGCAGCAGGTGTGGGACGACACATACGGCGCGGTCATCAGCCGTTACGAGGAGCGCAACCCGGACGTTAAGGTTGAGCTCGACCTCATTTCGGGCGCGCTGACGAACATGGCCGAGAAAGCCGTGTCATCCCACGCGGCGGGGATTCCGTACGACATGTACTACGGCTGGTTTGGCTATATCAGCCAGTTTGCCACCGCCGAAATCATTCAGCCGCTCGATGCTCTTGTCTCGAAAGATGCCGCTTTCGATCTATCGGAGTATTACGACTTTGCCTTGGAGCGGATCAACGGCAGGCTCTACGGCATTGCGTGGTTCATGGGGGCCCGCACGATTTGGTACAACGCCGACCTCATGACGAACGCAGGTGTCGATTCGCCAAGCAAGTTGGATGCCGAAGGGAAGTTCACCTGGGACGCGCTGGCGGAACTCTCCACGAAATTGACGACCCACGAAGGGGCAAACGTCTCCCAATGGGGCATCGCTTTTGGCGGCAATCGCACCGACCGCATCCTCATTGCGCTCAAGTCTTGGGGCGCGGACTGGTGGAACGAAGCATTCAGTGCCGCGGCAATCAACTCGGCCAGTGCCGGGGACGCAGTGCAGGCAGTGCTGGACCTCGTCGTCAAGCACCAGGTGCATCCCCCCATTAATCGCAAAGAGACCGACGTTGCGCCATCGTTCAATGAGCAGAAACTCGCAATGGTCCTAAATGGGCCCTGGTATACGCGTTCCATCAATCAGCAAATCTACGAAGGCGAAACGCCGTTCAACGTCGAGCTGGCTTCAGTGCCGGTCGGCCCTGGCGGCCGCGGCACGCCCATGCTCCTCAACGCGTTTTGGATTGCCAGCACCTCGCCGGATCCCGACACTACCTGGGATTTCTATAAGTACCTCATCAGCGAGGAAGTGCAGCCGGACTGGGCCAACCTGGGCGGCGGCCGTTTCCCAGCAAACCGCACCTACGCCCCAGTCGTGCAGTATCCCTTCGAGAGTGTGGAGACCTATCAGGCGATCGCGGAAGTTGGAGTCCCATTGCGGCAGGTGGTGAAGCAATCGGATGTCAACGGCGCGTGGAGCGAACTTTGGGGCCAATTGGAAGAGGGCCAGAAAACGGTTGCTGAATCTCTAGCCGAGATCCACCAAGTTGCCGATAACGCGTTGCAAGAGGGCGGCTGTATCTGCTAAATCAGCGCAGTGTGAGTCACGACTGGTCTCCGACTGAGCGCAGGGCGAACGGCACATAGGGCGCAGCCCGTTTGCCCCGCGCCAGCCACAGTTCACTAGTTTGGCCGCCTTGCGCCACGTTACAGAAAAGCGTATCTCCGCCTACGACGTTGTGGCGCAAGGCTGCGATAGCAGTCCTGACGGAGAGCCGGTTCTACCCAAATTTGGGGCCAATTTCCAGGCAACGAATGCTGCGGTTACGGTCCGTCGCATAGTGTTCACACCCTGCCCTGTTTGACTAGAGAGATGGCACCCCCAGAGGGAATCGAGCCCTCGTTACAGGCTTGAAAGGCCTGCGTCCTGGTCCACTAGACGATGGGGGCAAGAGAGGCGCGTTTCACTCTTTCAGAATACCGCAAATCGAACCTTCTGCGAAGATATCCAGCGCCCCGGGATTAGCCGAATGGTGCTCGGTGCCTACAGGATGAACCGCAAATACCTTCGGGCGAAATCTTCGCTTGACTTGGTCACTTTCACCATCCGATTACTCCCGTTCTCCGTTCTAGCCAACTAGAAGCGATACTCGTTCAGGTTGACCCGATTACTCGAAAGATGTGGCAAGCCGCAACACCTCTGCGAGACAAGCTCCTTGGCAAAGATTGACAGATTAGAGGGGGGGGTATATTATGCTGGGAATACTGTAAGTAGGTAGGCAAGGAGAGAGGTATGGAAGGTCTGGGTAGATTCTCCCGCCGATCGATTCTCGTCGGCATGGCAAGTCTGGGCGTAGGTGGCGCAGCTTTGGCTGCCTGTGGCCAAGTGGCGCCTGCTCCCGCTGATGCGCCCGAAACGAAAGAGGAGCCGGAACCGGAGCCCACGGCGGCGCCGGAGGCCATGGAGCCGACGGTCATCAAGTACATGCACTTCACCACACAACAGGAGGTGTGGGACAACACCTATGGCGCGGTCATCGACCGCTACGTAGAGCGCAATCCGGACGTGCAGGTTGAACTCGACATTGTAACGTGGCCTCTGACAGACGTGGCGGTGAAAGCGGTCGCGGCTAGCGCCGCCGGCATCTCATATGACATGTACTACGGTTGGTTCGGCTACATCAGCCAGTTCGCCACGGCAGACATCATCCAGCCGCTCGACCCCTTCATCGCGAAGGATGCCGACGTCGATCTATCCGAGTACTACGAAGGCGCCCTCGAGCGGATCGGCGGCAATTTGTATGGTATCGCCTGGTTCCTGGGCGCCCGGTCCATTTGGTACAACGACGATATCATGACCAACGAAGGACTGACGTCTCCGGCCGACCTGGATGCCGCGGGCAACCTGAATTGGGATTCCCTGACCGAGTTGGCAACGAAACTGACTACCCGCGAGGGCGCGAACGTGACACGCTGGGGACTGAGTTTCAATGGAAACGCCCATTCCAGCATCGTGATCGCGTTGAAGTCATGGGGCGCCGGCTGGTGGAATGAGGACTTTACCGCACCGGCCATTGATTCCCCCGCAGCAGCCGAGGCCGTGCAAACCGTGCTGGACCACGTTATCAAGCATCAGGTGCACCCGCCGCTCAACCGGAAGGAAACCGACGTTGCACCGAACTTTACCGAGCAGAAACTCGGCATGGTCCTGACCGGACCTTGGTATACGCGGACCATCAACCAAGAGATTGTTGAGGGGCAAACGCCATTCAACGTCGATCTGGCGAATGTGCCACTGGGTCCCGGCGGTCGCGGCACACCGTTGTTGATTAATGCCTTCTGGATCGCCAGGAGTTCGCCGCAGCCCGATGCGACGTGGGACTTCTACAAGTACCTCATCAGTGAAGAGGTGCAGCCGGACTGGGCGAACCTGGGCGGCGGCCGCTTCCCGCCCAACCGCACCTACACGCCGGCCGTGCAGTATCCTTTCGAGAATGTGGAGACGTACAAGGCGATTGCCGATGTCAGCATTCCTCTGCGCCAGGCGGTAAAACAGTCCGACATCAACGGCGCATGGTCAGAGCTTTGGGGACAGATGGAAGCGGGCGAAAAGACCGTTGCGGAGGCCGTAGCTGAGGCCCAACAGGTTTCCGCGATCGCGCTGCAAGAAGGCGGCTGCATCTGCTAAGCTGCCATCAGAAAATCTAAGTGACAAGTGTGGTGACAGGCGCCACGGTAGTGGGTGCCTGTCACCTGTATGGTCAAAAAGGAGCAGCAGCCATGGCAATTAAGACCCCCGTTGATACGCGGCTCGCAATTGAAGGCGGCACGCCGGTCCGGTCGGCGGACGACCCCCTGCCGGGAATCTTCCCCCGCGACGTGCCGCAAGAGTCCTATGACAACATTCGCGAAGTCCTGGAAAAGGGCTTGTCTTCCGGCTACTTGCCGCGCTTCGAGCAGGAATTCGCGGAAGTGAACGGCGCAAAATACTGTGTCGCTCTCGCCAACTGCACCGCTACCTTGCATACCATCATTGCGGCGATGGACATTGGGCCGGGTAAGGAAGTCATTGTGAACCCCATTACCGACCTTGGCTCGGTTGCCGGCATTATGGCACAAGGCGCGATTCCCATTTTCCCGGATGTAGACATCCGCACCGGCAACGTCACCGCCGAGACAATCGAGAAGGTCATCTCGGAACGTACGGCGGCCATCATCGCCGTTCACTGGTACGGGCTGCTCTGCCCCATGGACGACATCGTGGCGCTGGCCCAGAAGCACAACATCCTTTTGATTGAAGACGTGTGCCAGGCGCCGTTGGCAAAGTATAAGGGCCGCAACGCGGGCACCCTGGGCGACGTGGGCGCGTTCTCATTTGACGCCGAGAAGCATCTCTCAGGCGGCCACGGCGGCGCGCTGCTGACCGACAACAAAGACATCGCCGACCGGGTACACCTGTTTGGCGTTATGCGCGGCGGCGTGCCAGTGGAACGCTACGGGCGCAAGCACGTGCGCTTCGGCCTGAACATGCGCTTTGGCGAACTGGAAGCGGCATTTGTGCTCGGCATGCTCCATATACTGGAAGAGCAGAATCAACGCCGGCGCGAGACCACCGCTGCACTAAGCCAGCGGGTTGAAGAAGACATTCCCGGTCTGATCCCGCCCTACATCCCCGAGGGGGCCGACCACATCTACTGGTACTACTACCTACGCGTGGACCCCGATGCCTTTACCTGCGGCTTGTGGGACCTCTCCGACGCGCTCATGGCCGAGGGTCTGAAAGCTGAGCCCGGTCCCTGGCAACTGGTGCCCGACAGCCACACGTTCCTGCACACCAAGACAACCGTGGCCGGTGAATCCCACTGGCCGTGGGACCATCCCATGAACGAGTTTGCCAGGGACATCGAATACAGCGCCGACATGGTGCCCATCGCCAAGGAGCACGTAGACACGACCATTCGCTGGAATTGGACGGATAAATATACCGACCGGGATGTGGAGGACATGGCAACGATCCTGGCAAAGGTGACAGATCGCTACCGGGCGTAGAGTCAAGAGTTTCGAGTTCCGCGCTTTCTTGGACTGAGACTCGGCAGCCGTTCGTGCCGAGTGGGCTTCATGAAGCCCTGGTCGAAACATGAACGGCTGCCGGAAGCTTGCGAAAGACCTCAGATGAACCTGTTCCGTTCAGCCTTCGACAAGCTCAGGCCGAACGGAACAGTCATGTGGGCCCAGTAGCGGTCTTGTGGGTCCGGTAGCGGTCTTGAGGCCCCGGTAGCGGTCTTGCGGGTCCGGTAGCAGTTTTGTGGCTCCAGTAGACTGGAAAGCAACCAAGAACAGCCTGAGTTAGACAAGGGGCCAAGTCTCATGTATCCAAACGGCGCACAATTCTGTCTGAGCCTGACGTTCGATATCGAGATGTCCTATAACTTTCCCTACTGGACATCCGATTACGCTGACTACGGCGCCATCGATCCTCATGTGAAGCAATACGTCCACACCATGCTCGATGTCGCCAAGAAGTACGACGTCAAGTTACAGTTCTTTATCGTTGGCAGCGCCTTGGAAGACCCAGACGTGGACTACCTCAAGCGGTTGGTAGCAGAGGGGCATGCCCTCGACAATCACACGTATCGGCACGTGAACGTAAAAGCGAAGCGTGTTGAAGACCTGCATCAGTCGTATCGGCGTGCGCCCTGGCGGGCCGGAAGTCTCACCCCCCTCGAGTGCTTACGTCACGAGATTAGGCAGACCAGCAGGGGACTCCTCGAGCGGCTGGGTGTTGAAACGCGCGGCTTCCGCACACCCGGCGCATTTCCCAACGGCTTGGAGGACATCCCTGAAGTGCAGGCACTTCTCCAAGAGGAGGGGTTTCAGTTTGCCTCGGCGCACTACAAGTGTCCTACGGAACGCACATGGCATCCTCCCCGCACGGAAATGGAAGCCGCCGTACGTCTGAGCCTCGATTCCCTCCAGCCTTATCGCTATCCCAGCGGCCTACCCGAGATTCCAATGATGGGTCTGAGCGACGCCATTGCATTTCGTTCGTTGGACTTGGACCGCTGGGAGTACATTCACCATGCAACAATAGCGGTTGATCACGCGTACGAAAACGGCCAGATTCTGAGCCTCCTCGCGCATCCCTCGTACCTCGCGGCCCGCGATCCCCACTGTGATATGCTTGACACTGTGCTGCGCCGGGCGCTTGCTAAGCCCGGCGGTTGTTGGGTGGCAACAAACCGCGATATCAACCGGACAGTTTTGGCTGCCTAGCCCCAATCTGCGCGCACAGCAAGCTTCAGGTATCGAGTCGGTTTCGCCTATGCTGCTTCGGTCCTTTTCACCTTGCTTTCGGCAAGAAGGGCGCACGATGAGTACTTGCGCTACCGGCCGAAGTAGCTATCAGGTTGCCCGACAGGATTGAACCGAATTGCAGGGAACATGGGCTCCATCGCAGGCACAATCGTAGATGGGCAGAGCGGCAACAAACTTGCAGCCAAAGTCTCTGTGCAAGGCAACGGCGGACTCTTTCACGCCCCTGAAGGCTCAATTGCAACCGTTGGGACAACCAATCCCTACTTCTATGCTGATGGATCGTTTGCGGTTGACCTTCCTCGCGGCCAGGCGGACGTCCGCGTAGAACGCGGCACGGAGTATGCGCCCCTGCACGTGACGGTTTCGGTGCCGCTGAAAGGCACAGTGAACCTCTCGCTGCCGCTGCAGCGGTGGATCCGGCTGGATAGCCAGGGCTGGTACCCGGGCAACACCCATATCCACTACCGTGAATTCGAATCCCGGCCTGAGGAACGCCTCCGCTTTGACTCCGAAGTCGAAGACCTGACCGTTACCGTAATCAGCGTGCTCCAACAGCAAGAATTCGCGTACGCCACCAATCGCTACCCCGTGGGACGTATGGAACATCCAACCAGACCGCACTGGGTGCTGGACGTGGGGGAAGAGACGCGACACAACAAGATACTCGGCGATAGTAGCTCCGGCTACGGCCACGTGATGCTCGTGCGGCTGCAGGAGCAGGTTGATCCCTTGAGTCGCGGTGTGCTGGTGGATGACTCCGATCCCGACTACCCACCACTAATGGATGCGTGCGATTCGGCCCAGGCACAAGGCGGGGTGGTAATCTGGTGCCATAATGGCTGGGGCATGGAAGCGCCCATTGCGGCCTCGCTGCAGCGGATAGACGCGCTTAATCTCTTCGACCCGTATTGGCTCGACACCGAGTACGATCTTTGGTATCACTTATTGAATTGCGGCTTCAAGCTACCGGCCAGCACGGGCTCAGACTGGTTCATCTGTTCGGCAAACCGCGTGTACACACACCTGGAGCAGTCCTTTTCCTACGATGGCTGGCTGGAGACGCTCAAGGACGGTCGATCCTTCATTACGAACGGGCCGGTGCTGGAACTTACCGTTGAAGACCAGCCGCCGGGAACTCGTCTCGACCTTCGCGCAAGACATCCAAAACAGGTGCGTGTTGAGGTGCGGTGGCAGGCACATCGAACCATCGAAAGCGTCGAGATTGTCATGAATGGCAGCGTGGTAGCAGGTGAGCGCGACTCCAACGGCAGCAGAGAAGGGGTCTTGAGCGCGACATTGGCCGCGCCGCACGACGGCTGGATCGCGGCGCGCTGCTCCGGGAAGAGCCGGGATAGTTACGGCCATGCCCAATGGGCCCATACGAGCCCGGTGTACCTTAAAACCGGCAGTAGAGCCCCCGCCTCCAGAGAGTCGGCACAGTTCTTTGTCGCGCAGATCGAGCGGTCTCTCAAGTGGATCACGGAAGAGGCACGATTTGACGAGGTTTCCCACCGGCAGCGCATGCAGCAGCTCTTTCGCGATGGTCGAGAATCCTTCCTGCGCTTGGCGCGAGGGTAGTATCCTTGTAAGTGAAATTTGCGGCGAGGTGAGTGAAGAAAGGGCAATCGAGTGACGGCAGTTGGTACCGACGTTCAGTGGTTGCAGTGCGTGCGCTGCGATGAGCAACTTGCCATTGGGGCACATGTGTTCGGGTGCCCCCGCTGTTTTCAAGAGGGCCGGCAAGGCCCGCTAGACTTTAGAGTTAACGTAGCAGGTGGCATTCCTGCCAACTTTCAAGCGGCATGGGATGCGGGGCCGCAGCACAATATCTGGCGCTATGGGGATATGCTCCCGGTAGCAGAGCATCCCTTGAGCCTCGACGAAGGCGGCACGCCGCTGACTCACCTGGCTGAGTTGAGCGACGAGCTTGGCCTCAACGTGTACGTCAAGAACGAGACCATGAATCCTACGTGGTCGTTCAAGGACCGCCACGCTGCGGTAAACATCTCCATGGCGCGCCAACTTGGCTATTCCAAGGTGGTGGCTTCTTCCACCGGCAACGCCGGCCAAGCTGTGGCGGCGTACGCGGCGCTTGCCGGATTGCGGGCGTTGATCATTGGATACCCTACTTCATCCGAACTGTTGCGCCGGGTCATGCAAATTCACGGCGCGTCAGTAGTGACTATGCCAAAGCCGGAGATCGGTACGATGATGCGGCAGCTTGTGGAAGACCATGGCTGGCTGCCGGTCGGATCGTCCGATCCAAACCCGCTCGCCAGTCCCTACGGCGTGACAGGGTACAAGACAATCGGATATGAGGTCGCTAGCGCGCTCGGCGCGGCCCCGGACGCAATTCTGGTGCCCACTGGCGGTGGAGATAGCCTCTACGGCATCTGGCGCGGCTTGATCGACTTGCACGCAATGGGCCTCATTGCCCGCCTGCCGCGCATAGTGGGCTGTCAGACTGAGGCGACTCATCCGCTGCTCCATGCGCTTACGCACAATCGGACTGAAGTCGAAGTACAGCCCGAGCCCGACTCACTTGCAACGTCGATCATCGAGGGACGCTGTGGCATGCACGCTCTGGGCGCTCTCCGCGCATCGGGCGGTACCGCAACCGCGGTTTCAGAAGATGAGTTGCGCCTGGCAATCCGCCGCATGGCCAGTCGCGGGTACTTCTTCGAGAGCGCCTCGCTCGCAACTATCGCCAGTCTTGTGCGGCTCCACGGTGAAGGATACTTCAAAGCCGGTGAAACTGTCGTCTGCGTCATTACCGGCAGTGGGGTAAAGTGGCCTGACGTAATCAATCAACTTGTGCCTGCTGTGCCTCACTTGGAGCAGCCGAGCATTTCCGCTTTGGCGGATGTAATGGAATTGTGAGAGAACAGAGGAAACCACTATGAAGCAATCGCATCGGGTTGCCGTAGGCTCGATCTTGACCGAATGCAACCAGTTCGGCGGTAAGTTGATCGAGCGGGCCGAGTTCGCCCGCAGCCAACTCGCGCGCGGAAATGAAGTTATGTCAATCGCTGGCGGCGCTGTTGGCGGCATGTTGCAGACGCTACAGGAGCAGAACGCCGACATTGTGCCGCTTGTCGTGGCGAGCGCCTACCCCGGTGGGCCGATTGCGCACGATTGCTATGACCGGCTCAAGACAGACCTGCTGGAAGATCTCAGCAATGCCCTGCCCGTGGACGGCGTGCTGCTGGCGCTGCACGGGGCAGCGGTCTCGACGGAAGTCGATGACGTGGAGGGCGATCTCATCACAGCCGCGCGGAAGATCGTAGGGCCGGACGTGCCAATCGTCGGGACGCTTGACCTGCACGCCAACGTGACAACCCAGATGATGCGTCACGCCGACGGTCTCGTGGCGTGGGAGACATATCCACACGTTGACCCGTTTACTACCGGTGTGCGTGGGGCGCGGCTCTTACTTGGAACACTCGACGGCGCATTTCGTCCCGCCATGGCAATGGCCAAAGTGCCAATTTTTACCAGCGCCATCAATGCGAGCACGGTGGGTGACGGCCCCTTTGCCGACGTGATGCGCCTGGCAAAGTCATTTGAAGAGCAACCGGGAGTCTTGTCCACCAGCGCGTTCCACGCCCACGCGACAATTGATGTGCCGGAACTAGGTGGGGGCGGCCTGGTGATTACGGACGGCGATGAAGCGCGGGCAGTGGGCCTGGCTCTACAGATTGCCGACCTCATGTGGGAGAAGCGCTTCGCCCTGGAGCCGGATACGCTCGCTCCTGAGGAGGCGGTTGAAGCGGGGCTCAAGATTCCAGGCGGACCCGTCATTCTGATCGAGTGCGCTGACTGCGTCGGCGGCGGAGCTGCCGGAGACAGCGTGGCTACTATCCCTGTCCTTAAGAATCTCAGCGAAGGGTTTGCCATTGTTCCAGTGGTAGACCCCGAAGCGGCCGCGCTCTGTCATGAAGCCGGTGAAGGCCGCACGGTTACGGTGACGCTAGGGCACAAGGTCGATCCCCAGTGGGGCAGTCCGCAGATCATTTCCGGTGTCGTCAGATCCTTAAGTGATGGAAAGTTTCAGTATACCGGCGGCATCTGGGCAGGCGAGTGGGCGACCATGGGGCCATCGGCGGTACTGGAGTGTGGCAGTGCTCAAATCTTGATTACGACGTATGGCACGTATGAGTGGCGGGACGAGCAATTCCGCGCACTGGACATGGACATCGCAGGCGCAAAATTCATCGTCGCCAAGAATCCGATGAACTATAGCCAAACCTATGGTGAATTTGCGCAAGGCGAATTCGTCCTGGATACGTCCGGCGCCACACCGCCGACACTGCGGCACTTTACCTATCACAAGGCGCCGCGCCCGTATTTTCCAATCGCTACCGATATTCCAAACTTCGCCCCCACAGTCTTGCGCGGCAGCTAGCAAAAGGAGCACATGCACACATGTCCGGCGTCGACGTCAACGACATCCACTCACAACTCAATCCCACCACCGTTGATCGGGTCGTTCCTGTTGATTCGCTGCAAGCAATCCAGTCTGCCATCGCCACTGCGCAGAGGGAAGGGAAGTCGCTCTCTATTGCCGGTGGACGGCATGCTATGGGAGCGCAACAGTTCGGCAGCGACACAATCCTCATGGATACGGTGCCGCTGAATCGGGTGCTAGACTTCGACGCCGATGCAGGCTTAATCACAGTAGAAGCGGGCATCTACTGGCCGGAGCTCATCGCAGCCATTCGACAAGCAGCGCCGGCGCATCCGTCGCAATGGGCTATCGCTCAGAAGCAGACCGGGGGAGACCGGATGAGCATGGGCGGTGCGCTGGCAGCTAACGTGCACGGCCGGGGTCTCCGCATGCGACCGATAATCACTGACGTTGAATCGTTCGTTCTGGTTGATGCCAACGGGAATGCCTTGAATTGCAGCCGCACAGAAAACAGTGAGCTCTTTCGACTGGTAGTTGGAGGATACGGGCTTTTTGGCGTGGTATATAGCGTAACGCTGCGGCTTTTGCCGCGGCAGAAGCTCCAGCGCACTGTCACTGTAGTCGATATTGATGAACTCATGCCGGCATTTGCGCAACGGATCGAGGAAGGTTTCCTCTACGGCGACTTCCAATACTCAATTGATGATTCTTCTGAAGGCTATCTGACGAAAGGTGTGTTTTCCTGCTACCGTCCGGTCGCGCCGGATACGCCAATATCAGATGAGCAGCGGGAGCTTTCCGTTGACGATTGGCGGCGCTTGATTCTCTTTGCCCACGTGAATAAGCCGCAGGCATTTGAGCAGTACGTTACGCACTACCTCGCAACCAACGGCCAGATATATTGGTCGGACCTGCATCAGCTCGGCTACTACGAGGAAAACTACCACCGCATGCTCGACCAATACGTCGGCGCTGCGGCCCCGGCAACGGAAGTCATCACCGAAGTCTATGTGCCGCGCCAATCCCTGGCGGCTTTCATGCGTGACGTTCGCGAGGACTTCCGGCAACACAAGACTCAAGTCGTCTATGGCACCATCCGACTTGTGGTACGTGATGAGGAGAGCTTTCTGGCCTGGGCGCGAGAGAGCTTTGCCTGCGTCATCTTCAATCTACACGTGTCGCACACACCGGAAGGTCAGGCAAGCGCCGCGGCAGCCTTCCGCCGCCTGATCGACCGCGCGATCCAGTACGGCGGCAGCTACTACCTGACATACCACAAGCACGCCACCCGCGCGCAGGTGGAGGAGTGCTATCCACAGTTACCGGAGTTTCTCCAACTGAAGCGGCGTTACGATCCGGGCGAGCGGTTCCAAAGCGACTGGCATCGCCACTACGCCGCGATGTTTGCTGACTCGATGGGCTAAGTATTGTCACCTTTCACCAGTGGTTTAGGGTCGGAGGCGGCAGCAGAATCCGTCGACTGTTGTATGCGAGGACACTCCTAGCGTATTGTAGTCCGAAGACATTCACCACGTGGCACGCTTTCATGTAGTCATCGTCGAGTTACGGCGTGGCAATACTTACGTCTGCACGAGCGCTGCGTTTGACACTGTGAATGTTTACGGTGCTGATTTCCCAATTGGCGTTGGGTTCAAGATGCGTCCGGCTATGCGAACTAACGCCCAACGAGGAGTAATGCTCCATCAAGATCAATGAACCGATGACAGTCTTGACCGACTTGCTGCTTGCATTGTGCAATGCCAAGTGGGGTATCGCTCTGCTACGGCAAGGGATCTCGCAGCGCCAGTTCTCCCAGATCACATGGGGCATAGGATTCCTTGCCGCAGCAGTTGCGGCAGTGCTTGGCGGCACGTCGCATGCCGTGGGGGACCAGTCGCCTGCGTTGCGGCGCAAGCTGTGGAAAGGGACGACGCTGGCCACCGGGTTCACGAGCGCAGGCATGTTTGCGAGCACGGTGGTAGCGTCCACGTCGCAGCCGCTCAAGGGCAAACTGCTCGTGGGCACGCTACTAAAGCTGATGGCATACTGCGGTTGGATGGCATCCCGCGGCAAGTTTCTCTACGTAATCATCGACTACGGATCCGCTATGGCGGGTGTCGCGGCGTTTCATGTGCCTTACGTTTTCCGTAGAGGCGCCGGAGACTCACGGTACTTGCTGAGCGGAGTCTTCATTTCGCTGCTCGCCGCATTCGTTCAGATACGCAAGATCAAGCTTCACCGCCATTTCAATCACAATGACTTGTATCATGTCATCCAGATCGGCGCGTGCTATTTCTTCTACAGGGGCGGGCGGCTTCTGCAAGATCGCCGAGATGGGGAGATGGACGAGCGGGGCACCAAGACAATCGGCGTGCAGTAGAAGACATGCGCCAGTGTGCCGGTCGGTAGCGGCGAGGCGCGGTCACGGCAGGCAGAAATTCACTTTTGCAATACCAGTCCCTGCACACTTCGCCGCAATTGAGGAGAGGTAATGTCGCGTAGCAACCGAGAACGTGTTTCCCTACCGTACCTAGCCCGGATCAGTGTCTTTTGGCTGGGACTCTCAACTGTTTGGGCGGGTCTGAATGTAGTCTACCTGCCTGACCGCGTTGAAGCACTGGTGGGCCCGGCGCACAAGGGCACCTACCTGGGCGTCCTAGTTTCCGTCGGCCTCATGGTTGCCATTGTCGTCCAGCCAGTTATGGGCGCGGTGAGCGACCGCACGACTGCGCGATGGGGCCGCCGCAAGCCGTACATGCTCTTGGGCTCGCTCTTGAGCGCTCTCTTTCTCTTGCTGATGGCCGCGGTCAGCACCTATGCCCTGCTCTTTGCGGTGGTTGTCCTGCTACAGCTTTCGTCCAATAGCGCGCACGGGCCGTACCAGGGCATCATCCCCGATCTTGTGCCGCAGAACCAGCGGGGACGCGCATCGGGGTTTTTCGGCCTGGCTAACCAGCTTGGTGTCCTGCTAGGTGCGCTCGTTGCCGGACAATTCCTGGATCGCGGGCAACCGGGGAATTACCTCTTCGTCGCTGCCGGCGTACTCGTGATGGTGGCAGTGATCTCCACTCTCACCATCCGCGAGGAGCCGTTGGCGGAGAAACCGGAGTTTTCCGGGGTACTCAGCGAGTTTCGCACGCGCCTTGCGGAGTTGCGTTCGAGGCCGGGGTTCACTTGGATCCTGCTCTCCCGTTTGTTCTTTTTCATGGGACTGCTGGCTGCAGACCAGATTCTGCTCTTCTTCGTGCGCGAACGCCTTGGCATAAGCGAGAATGCCGGCCTCTCTGTGACCATGGCGCTTGGGGTGCTCATCGTAGTGGCGGGACTGGTCACAGTACCGGCTGGCTGGATTTCAGACCGCATAGACCGGCGCAGCCTGGTTTTCGCCGCCTGCAGTGTAGGGTTGGTTGCATCCTTGATTCTGCTCTTTACGACAAATTTCGCAACCCTTCTCGTTGGATTTGCCGTGCTCGGTGGGGCTGTTGGAATGTTCACTGCCGCGGATTGGGCTTTGGCGATTGACCTCATCCCCGATCCCAGAGCGCCCGGCCTGTACATGGGCCTCACCAACTTGGCGACTGCCGGTGGGGACGCGCTCGGCAGCCTCAGCGCGGGCGTCGTGCTGGACACCTTCAACGGCATTCAACCGCTGCTGGGCTACACCGCCGTCTTCATCATGATGGCGGGATTCTTCGCACTGAGCGCGGGAATTATTTTGAAGGTACCAAATGTCTTCGTAGCGGAGCAAGATGCAGAGACGGACGCGTAAAACCAGCGGGAATAGCCCTGCTCAGGAAAGAGTGCCGCGATCGCTAAATGGACATGTCCGCCCAGTTTATACCGAGGCACACAATTGCGATCAAGGCTGAGAAAGTCCAGGAAGCCAAGGCAAGGGGCAGCGCAAACAGTTCGAACTCTAATAGTGCCGGCTTAGAGACGTGACCCTGATCTATGCCAGCACTCCGCCCTTTTGCGCCACGAGCATCTCTTGGAGAGTGCGACGGTCGACGTGCTCGTTCGGCTCTGTGCCGTCCATGGGACACACGCCTGCCGGGCACACTTTTTCTATAATGTGAGCATCGTACTCTTGGCGGAAGTTACGTACGGTGCTCACCACCGGCCAAGGGGCAAACTGGCCGAGTCCGCAGAACGATGCGCCCATCATATCGGTGGAAGCATGTTCAATGAGGTCGATGGTATCGGGCGCAGCCACGCCGTGGCGGACACGCTCCACCAACATGCGGAGGACCCGGGTACCGTCGCGGCAAGGGAAGCAGAAGCCGCAGGACTCTTCCTCAAAAAACGTTGCATCCCGGATTGCCGCGTCGACAACGCAGGAGTGGTCGTCCATAACGATGACGCCCGCCGTACCCAGGATGGTTCCGGCCGCCTGCACCGGTTTGAAGTCGAGGACAAGATCGATCATATCGGCAGGCAAGATGGCGCTGGACGCTCCACCCGGCTTCCAAGCCTTGAGCGTTCGTCCCTGCCAAACTCCACCTGCATGTTCGTAAATCAGTTCCCGCGCGGTGGTTCCCATCGGCAGTTCGTAAACCCCCGGGCGCTCAACGTGGCCAGAAACGCAGTAGACATTTAAACCGGACCCCTCGTTTACTCCCAGGTTACTCCACCTCTCACCGCCATTGAGGACAATATCGGAGAGATTGGAGAGAGTCTCCACATTATTAATGAGCGTGGGTTTGCCGAAAAGACCTTCATTGGCAGGGAAGGGCGGTCGTGCGCGTGGGTAGCCTCTCTTCCCTTCAAGGGAGTTCATAATGGCGGTTTCTTCGCCGACGATGTACGCTCCCGCGCCACGCCGTAAGTACAATTCCACGGAGAAGTCGGTGCCGAGTATGTTCTTGCCGATGAGGCCGCGCTCGTAGGCCTGTTCTATGGCGTGCTTGACTCGTTCATATGCTAAGAAGTATTCACCCCGGATATAAATGAAGATGATGGAACATCCGGTAGCGTAGGCTGCCAGCAAACAGCCCTCCACCAAGAGATGGGGGTCTTCCTCGCCAATGACACGGTTGGAAAAAGTACCGGGTTCACTTTCATCGAAATTGCACAGGACGTACTTGGGCTCACCCCGAGCTCCCACCAGGAAATTCCACTTCATTGCCGTGGGAAACCCGGCCCCGCCACGACCACCCATGTTTGCGGCGCGCACCTCATCGTGCACGGCTGAAGGGGTCATCTCAGTCAGTGCTTTGCGCAGAGCGGCATAGCCATCATGCGCCATGTAAGACTCGATGTCCTGAGAATTCTCATTGTGTATTCGCCGCAGGCAGACCTGCTCCATGCTGTTCGCTCCTCGCGGCCGTCGGGCTACATCTGCGCACTAACCACTTTCACTGCTGGCTGCAACTTTAGCCTGAACCTTTTCGAGAGCTTCTGATCCAGTCACCTGCCCCACTGCAACCTCGTTGATCAATAGCGCCGGCGCCTGCTCACAAAGTCCCAGGCACATTACCTCTTCCACTTCAAATGCGTCTGGCTGCGCTGCGGCTGCCTCTTCCAACGTATGCAGCACCTCCTGCGCGCCGCGCAGGTGACACGAGAGATTCACGCACACGCGCGCGATAACGGGCGGCTTCGGCTCAAAGAAGAACATTGTGTAGAATGTCGCGACGCCATATAGCTGCGCCTTTGTCTGCCCCAGGGCCTCCGCCACCATGCCCACGGCTGTGGGCTCCAGATAACCAAATTGCCGTTGCACAGCATGAAGCATATCGAGCGTCGAGCCCGGCTCTTGCTTGCACTCCTCAATCTCGCGCGCTAATGCGGCGTATTTAGCGGCATCAACGCTTTCGACTTCTCTCGGTGGCGTAGCCAATGGCTGTCCTCCACTGTGTTCGCGTGGTGGCGGCTATGTCTCCGGCTTATCGCGTTTGGTAAAGATATCCATATCACTACTGTGACCCGGAGCGAGCCGAGCATCGGGGTTAATATACCGCACTGCTTGATTCACTGCCATAGCCGCCTCGGACGCTCCGCACGCAATCAGATTGATCTTCCCCTCGTAAGCGGCAATATCGCCTGCAGCATAGACACCGGGTCGGCTCGTAACCATCGTCGCGGGATCTACCTTGATGCCCTTCCTGCCTTCAAGGTCAACCCCCCACTTTCGTATGACAGTCGTATCCATCAGGAATCCAATGCAAATCAGGATTATGTCCACTTCAAGATCGAAAGTCTCTTTCGATGTGAGATTCGTGATGGTGACTCCCGTGAGCTTGCCGTCAGTTACGTGCAACTCACTGGCTTCATGCCGGGGGAAGTGCACGTCCACCTCCGAGTAAATGAGTTGGCGAACTGTCGCCTCGTGCGCCTGCCAGACCGGCAGGCGGTGAATGAGCGTCGCCATCTTTGCGACTTTCTCAAGTTCAAGCGCCCAGTCGAGTGCCGAGTCTCCCCCACCAATGATCAGCACACGCTTGTCGCGGAACGTTTCCAGGTTTTTGACAGTATAGAAGACCTGCTTGTCTTCCAGGGGCTCGATGCCGGGAATCTTCAATTTGCGCGGCGCCAGCGAGCCATTGCCGTTGGCAATGAGTACGGTCTTGCTCTTGAATTCCTGGCCGCTCTGCGAATGGAGCACGTAGACGCCGTCGCGCTCTTCAAGTTCCGTTATTTTCTGTGAAAGAAATATGGGATATTGCCACTGGTCCGCCTGCTCATGCAAAGCCGCAACCAGATCCTTGGCGAGGATCGCCGGGAAGCCAGCCATATCGTAGACGTTCTTCACCGCGTATAGGGCTGAAAGGGCGCCGCCTATTTCATCCATTGCTTCCACAAGCTGTGTATCGAGATGGCGCACTCCGGCGTAGAAAAGCCCAAACAACCCCGTAGGGCCACCTCCAATAATCGTAAGGTCCTTTACGCCATTTCCCCCGTTCTCCACCATTTCACAGTACTCCTTCCAGCAGTGTCTCTAACCCTCGGTAATTGCGCGCACCAACATTCGTGCATCCAGTATCACGTCGCTTCCGCTCCCCACAGCTATAGGATACAAGAATGGCTCATGCGTTAGAATTATCGTGCTCATTGCTCTCCGCTGCCTGATAGGCTTCTTCAAGCAGTTCCATTGTGTGAATTGATCGCGTTGTTTCTCCGCTTGCAGCCAGGGCGCTGTCCATTTGCAACATACAACCCGGATTGCCAACAACGACGAGTTCAGCGTCCGTTGCCGCGATATTCTTGACTTTCGGCGCTACAATGCGCTGCGCCATGTCGGCCTGCACAACGTTATATACGCCTGCGCTGCCGCAACAGTGATCGGAGTTCTTCATCTCTACAAATTCAAGTCCCGGTATTGCTTGCAGCAGGGCGCGCGGCTGTGCTCGCACCCGCTGTCCGTGCGCCAGGTGGCAAGCATCTTGATACGTTACGCGCTTGTTTACCGGCCCAAACGACGTGTCTACCTCAATATCGGCTAAGAATTCGCTAACGTCTTTCACCTTCTCTGAAAAGTCGCGGGCGCGGAGGGCATATTTGGGATCAAGCTCAAGCAGAATGTCGTACTCCTTGAGCGCAGTACCGCAGCCGGCCGCGTTGCTGATGATAACGTCCAAGTCATAGGGTTCAAAGGCGTCAATGTTCTGCCGGGCCAAGTCTTTGGCTGTCTCACGGTCCCCGGCATGGACACCTAAAGCGCCGCAGCAGCGTTGGCTCTTGGGTATCACCACCTCGCACCCATTGCGCGTAAGGACGCTTACGGTTGCCCGATTCGTTTCACCGAAAAAGTATGGCATGATGCAACCGGTCACAAACCCCACCCGGCGTTTCGTCTCACCACGAGCTGGGACTACCTCCACGTCGGGCGCGGCATAGAATTCGTCAGACAACTTTGGCAGCATCGTTTCGGCATGACCGAACTGCCCGAAGAGCTTCAAGACACCGCTGCCTCGCACTAACTTCTGCAAACCGGAGGATTGGTAGAAACGGAGGATGTTGGCAACCAGACTCAGTCTGCCGGGAAATGGAAATGTTTGTTTGAACACGAGCCAGCGCAGGAAGCGTGGGACCATCCCACCGGGCTTCGCTTGTGTCGCCTCGCCGCGCGCTGCCTCGATGATCTTGCCATACTGTACTCCCGATGGACAGGCAGTCTCGCAGGCCCGGCAATCCAAACAAAGGAATATGTGTTGCAGAAACGTCTCATTGATTGGAATGCGCTCTTCTTTGGCCGCTTTGACGAGATAGATGCGGCCCCGCGGACTCTCCATCTCGAGGCCCGTTTCCCGGTACGTGGGACACGCATTGAGACAAAGTCCGCAGTGCACGCATTGGGCAAGGTCCTCATCCGTAAGGCCTTCAAAGCGTACACGTTCATTGTCAGAATCTGGAATAACGAGCCCTGGCTTGCCGACATCGGTATTCACGTTGGACTTGCTCGCCTCTCTAAAGTGAGATGGTGCTAAATCTTCGCTACGAATCGGCCTGGATTAAGAATGTTGCGTGGATCGAAAGTCTGCTTGAGGCTGCGCATGACGCTTAGTCCCTGAGGACTCGGTCCCCAGACGTCAAAGGCGGTCTTGAGCGCCGGCGAGCCTCGTTGCAAGATCAAACTACCCCCATGTTCCTGGCTCACTGCTCGGGCATGCTGCAAGAAGCTGAGGAGTTTTGCCGATGTAGCCGAATGGACAGAGGGGTCTTGCTCTTGGCCGTCCGCCGAGCGAACTCCACACTTCAGTGAGCCGCTGAGAGGGTCGGATAAGACTCCCACCGCTCCCTCAAGAGGCTCTGCCGAGCGCAAGAGGTCTGCATAGACGTGCCTCACTTCTGTTGGTACCGCGCTCGCCTTTAGCAAGACATCTGCTGGGCCACCAACCGACCCCACGTCCACGCATGCTTGCCACAGGGACACCCCGTCCTTTTCGCAAACTACCTCAGCGTCATTCCCGCCCCCTGCAGTTCCTGCCGCCGAGGCGTCGCGGACCTGCCGAGCCACAGCTCCTTGTGCGCCCATGAAGCGGACAAGAAGCACATGGCCGCCACGAACTGCGCCAAACAAACACTGTTGAGCGACCGCATTGCCAACCACGGCCGCCGCCGGATGGTACGCGCGTATGGCGGATGCTGCCGCAAAGGCCGCGCCTGAATCTGCAAATGTGAGAATGAGGGTCTGATCAGCTTTCGGCAAAGGATACACCTTGAAAGTGGCTGTGGCGATAACCCCCAACGTACCGAGGGCGCCGACCTGCAGCTTGTGGAGACCGAACCCGGCCACGTTCTTTACCACCTCGCCGCCGCTTTTGACAAGGGTGCCGTCACCTTGGACGAATTGCATTCCCATAACCAGGTCCTTGGCAGTGCCGAATGTGTACCGCAAAGGCCCATGGGCGTTGACCGCCACCGCTCCGCCAATCGTGGCTCTCTCAGGGCGGGGCACCTCAAGCGGCAGAGTCTGACCATGTTCGCGCAAAGTCTCTTGCAAGACGGCCACGGCCACGCCCGCCTCTGCCGTCACAATGAGGTCGGCAGGTTCGTATCCCGCTATCGCATTGAGTCCCGCAGTGGAGAGTGCCACGCAGGTATCAGTTGGGGGCGCGCCAAGATCGAGCATGGTGCCGCCGCCTACGGGGGTGGTTGAAGCCCCGGCGGCGTCTAGTTCCCCAACGACCTCAGCCAATTCTGCAATAGCACGAGGCGCCACACACAACGACGGCTGCTTGCCGTCTATAGTAGGACTCTCGGTAGTGACCGCATCATGCGAGACGATCTGAGCGAGCTGGGTGTGGAGTGTCTCAGTCAGCAACGCGTATCTGCATCCTACTTCCAGACCGCAGTAGCAGTAGAGTGGACCGGAGACTTGCCAATGTGGATTTTCGCTGCATGCGGACCTTCACCGGTGGGGAATATTTTTGTGGGGTTGAACAGCCAATCTGGATCGAACGCGCGCTTGAGCTTGCGCATGGACTCCAAGTCTTCTTCGCTATAGAGCCAGTCCATGTACTCTTGCTTCTCGGTGCCGATGCCATGTTCCCCCGAGAGTGAGCCACCGGCGTCAATGCACGCGCGAATAATCTCCTCACCCGCTGCAATAACCCGTTGCACCTGGTCGCTATCGCGCACGTCAAAGAGCAGATTGGGATGCAGGTTACCGTCACCGGCATGAAATACATTGGCGATAATGATGTCGTAGCGTGCGGCCACGTCTTCAACAAAGCGCATTATCTCCGGTAGTTTCGTGCGGGGTACGACACAATCCTGGATGTAGTAGTTTGGCGCCAGCCGACCCAATGCGCCGATGGCCCCCTTGCGTCCCTTCCACACCGCCTCCCGCTCAGCGACGGTCTGCGCCACTCGGATTTCACGGGCACCTGCCTCACGGCAAAGGCTTAGGATTGCCTCACGCTGTTCGTCGAGTTCTTCCTGCATGCCGTCGATTTCGATGATAAGCACACTACCAGCGTCGGAGGGGTAGCCGACATGGTGCGCTTCTTCAATTGCTTGGGTGACGACCTGGTCCATAATCTCCAGTGCGGCAGGAATGATGCCATTGCCAATGATGGATGAAACTGCCTGGCAGGAGTCTGGGACACTCTCGAAAATCGCAAGATAGGTCTCTACTGCTTCCGGAATTGGCAGCAGCTTGACAAGGATCTTGGTCACCACACCCATGGTGCCTTCGGAGCCGATAATCGCGCATAGGAGGTCATAGCCCGGTGCGTCCGGCGCCTTGCCGCCAAGCCATGCCACTTCACCGCCCGGAAAGACCACCTCCAGGCCCATGACATGATTAATCGTGCAGCCATAGCGCAGGCAGTGGGCACCGCCGGAATTCTCGGCGACATTGCCCCCGAGTGTACACGCATATTGACTAGACGGGTCCGGAGCATAATAGAGCCCTAAGTGCTTAACTTCGTCGGAGAGTTCGAGGTTTACCACCCCAGGTTCCACGAGCGCGGTGCGATTCTCTTCGTCGATCTCAAGAATGTCCCGCATGCGGCTGACGGAAAGCAGTATGCCGTTTTCTTCCGGCACGGCGCCGCCAGAGAGGCCCGTTCCGGCGCCCTTCGGTACCACCGGTACCTTCAATTCATTAGCGACAACCAGTATCTCACTGACTTCAGTCGTGGTGCGTGGAAAAGCTACGGCGGCGGGAAGCTGGGCGTCAATTGATGCGTCGCGCTCGAAGACTATGAGGTCTTCCGGAAGATGAACAACGTGCTCCGGTCCAACAATGGCCTGCAAGCGCTCAACGAGTTCACGTGTGTCCATGGCGTACTACCTAAACTCGATTCGTGCCTATCCGCCTCCGACCCACCAATCACTGTGATGATACCATAGCCCAAATACTGCGAACAAAAACCTGGAAATTGCCTGCCTTAGCTTCCTGCCGCATCCAATGAGGCAGGGGATTCCCGGGAATCTCGTTTCGGCAATTACTACCGTCACACCTAAGCAAAGGACGTCTTGCAACTGTGCCAAGGGCTCTTGATTTTGACGCAATGCAACTGCACCTGGCCCAAATCGAGCCTCCAATTGGTCCGATTCGCTTGTTGCGTCCCGTTACCGGAGGTGGCGCTCAGGGAGCGCGAGTTTGGCAGGGAGTCTTGGCTTCGGGAACGCACGTTGCAATCAAGCAACATGCGCACCCCGGGGCGGGAGATGTTGAGTACGGTGTGCAGGAAATGCTCTACCGGCTTGGCGCCCCGGTTGCGCGCCCACTACTATGGCAACCGGAGGCGCGCACACTTATTACGGAGTGGACAGGGTCTCGCACACTTGCCGCGGCGATCCAGGAAACCGGCCAACTCCGCGAATCGCAGTCTCACGAATTGCGCCATTTGACCCAAAGCTTAGTTCAGGGCTGCACCGCTCTTGAGACTGCTTTTCAGGGGCTAGCCGCGCGGATGCCGTTTGGCTCAACAGGTGAGCAGGAACGCCGCCACACGGAGGTCCGGGCGAGGTGCCGTCACGCGCCTGAGACGTACGAGCGACTTGCGGACTTCTGCGGTCTCGCGATACCGCAGGGCTGGACATCAGCCCTGCGTAAAGCATGGACAGTAGTAGCAGAATCTATGTGCAGCGGCAAAACGACGTTCGGCGGTCGCGACTGCACGCCGCGCAACGTGCTTGTTGACGGTACCGAGATACGGTTTGTGGACTTTGCAGTCGTCGGCCTCGATTGGCCGGAAGCGCGGCTGGCGCAGTATGCCGCCGCTGTGGCGGCCGGCGCGACGACACAGCCGTTTCAGACCCTCTTGACCCATGGCGAAGCGCAGTGGTACGTTGATAGTGGGTGCATTGAAATCCCACAGTTGGACATGCATCACTTGTTAGTGTGGAGCGAGGTTTTGCGGTTGCTTCTCGACGGGAAGCTGGGAGTGCCAAGTTCCCCGAGCAACTTGCTGGGTCGAAAACTAGACCAGGCAGTGAAGTTGGCGCTCACTCCCTTGGCCCCCACGACACCCGGAGAGTTGGTACGCTCACTCGTCGCCACAGTCTTTGTACACGGGTCGATCTCTTTGAAGCGATGAGGAAGGATAAAACGATGGCAGAGGAATGGAAGCCGCGGGAACGCGAACTGGTAATTGATGGCCTGGAGTGGGTAGGTCGGATGGCCGATAAGGCACGTGCCCAGCATGGCGGCTACATCGGCGAGTACATCTACCCATGCCCCATGGATCAGCAGGTGCTGCGCGATCTGGGCATGAGCTCGGAAGAGTTCAAGCAGATCGCCGTCGAAGCTGGTACGGATAGCGAACTGGCAGCCAAGGTAAAGGCCGCTTCCGGCAAGGAGACCGTGGCAACACCCACGTGAACCGCAATCATTGTCGGGACTCTTAGCGCAGCGATCCGCCGAGTCTTGCCGGCCGGTCGCACCTAGAGGCGATGTTTGCAAGCAAACGTACATACCCGCGCTTGGCGCGGGTATGTTATATTCTTGGGAGCACAACAGAATAGGAGATCTTGATTGCAATCGAGTAACAAAGTCAACTGGCAAGTATTGCCCGCGCCGCTTGCGATCTGCCAGTGACGCGCGATCAAAAAAATGCTGCGCTATTCGGCGCCGTCCTCGGTCTTATTCTAAGCGGAGGGTATCTGGTTGCCCGCAGAGTTGCCACACGCGTGCAGCCGAACATCATCGACTGGCAGCGCACAGAGCGCATCGCCATGCGCATTGCCGCGCGCAACCCGGAGGGCGTTCTCCCAAGCGGAACGCGAGAATCTCTCCTCACAGACTATCAGGCGCTGGTGCAGCTCAGCCACGATCGGATTACACCCTTCATTCAGCTTGCCACTGCCCCCGGCAGCCATGAAGTAGAAGTGCTGGACCGTCCCCTATGGGTCCAACGCAATCTCACCACTGTGCAACGCCTGTTACAGCCCTTGGAAGACGTGTACCTAGAGAGTGTCGGGTCAAATAGCAACACGTTGTTCCGACTTGCGCACGGGAGCATGCAGCTCACTATGTCTGCGCAGATGGGTATCGTGTTGGGCTTTCTTTCGCGCAACGTATTAGGTCAATTCGACATGCCGTTCTTGACGCCGCCCGCCTCCAATGAGGGTGCGGCTCTTGATCAGTCAAGCAGAATCTACTTTGTTGAACCCAACATTCGCCGTCTGCAGCAACGTCTCGACATCCCGCCGGACGCGTTCCGGCTCTGGATCGCGCTTCATGAGACCACCCATGCCATACAATTTCAAGTAGCGCCATGGCTTGCAGGGCATCTCGGAAGCCTTATCGAGTCGTACGTCGAGAGCTTCCGCGAGTTACTCCGCGAGTCTTCCCATCCGTTGCGCGCGATGCTCTTGCCCGGGGCTGAAGCTACAGAGGATCGCGAGCGCCTCGGTGGGGTAGTCAGTCTCCTCACGACGCCGGAACAACGAGACATGCTTGCGCGCGTGCAAGGTGTGATGAGCCTTGTGGAGGGCTACAGCAACTACATCATGGACGCTTTGGGCGAGCAGCTCATTACCGGATTTCCCACCATGCGGAAACGGCTGGAAGAACGCAAACGCGGTTCGCTGGAGCGGGCCGTCATGCGGCTGCTTGGTTTTGACCTTAAGCTCGCGCAATATCGCCTCGGTGAGCGCTTTGTGCGCCAGGTTGTGGATAGTGAAAACATGGCCTTTCTCAACCGCGTCTGGGAATCAGAGCACGCCATGCCGACGCTGGATGAGATCAATGCGCCCGATGAGTGGGTGGCGCGCATGCAGGGAGTTCGTAGCGCACCGAACCCATAAGTGCGCGACTTGGAATCTTGGGGCTGTCAACCGGGCAGTAGTTCTGCACACGGCCGCACTTTCCAGCGTCACTACCTGCTAGTCCTCGCTCTTGCGCACGACGTCCCCTACCTCTGACGGCTGCGCAAATGCAAAGTCCGGCTTTTCCCCGAGCAACGCCTCTTGATCCACCGCCCCCCAGAGCGCAGCACCGGTGCTTACTCCTGCCAAGCGGCCGCACTGGATGTCAGTGTCACTCTCTCCAATGAGGAGCGCTTCTTGGGCGGATGCGCCACTCAATTCCAGGGCTTTAGTTGCGGCATCGGCAAAGGGCTTGGGCCGTTCTATATCGTCTTGGAAAACTACAGCGCTCACGAAAGGTGCCAGCCCGCTGGATTCCAAGTCCCTACTTCCTGCCGCCCGCGTGCTGCCGGAGAGGACAACGACGGTCGTTCCCAGATCAACCAGCGCGGCCAGCATTTCCGGGACGCCGGGAAACAGCACGATGGACTCATGCCGGCGGCCTTCCCAGTGCTCCAAGAAGACCCGGCGCAATTCATTTGCCACGGGCTCGCGTCCTTCGGCGGCGGCAACAAAGGGGTCTTCAAGCGGGCCAGAGAGCTGCTCGGCAAGACTTTCGCGAGAAAACTTGCCTGGAGCCCATTGTTCCAATGCGGCAAACGTGGCTTCGAGAACGGCGGGGCGGATGTCGACCAATGTGCCGACAAGATCAAATATGCAACACCGAATGGCTGCTGGCGCCATTAGCATGTCTCAACAGTCTGGCTACCTATCTGTCACGAGGATTGCGTACTCCAAGGAGTCCGCAAGCGCGGAGTAGCTGGCTTCGATGATGTTCGTGGAGCTACCCACCGTACTCCATTCGGAGTGGCCGTTGGTGCTTTCGATCATCACCCGCACGCCGGCCCTGGTAGCGCTGCTTTCATCGAGTACGCGCACCTTGTAGTCCATCAGCCGCACCCGTTCAAGCTGGGGATAGGCGGAAACGAGGGCCTTACGCATAGCCGTGTCCAGAGCGTTCACCGGCCCGTTCCCCTCGGCAGCCGTGTGCTGCACTTCATCGCCAACTTGGATCTTGACGGTGGCTTCCGAGAGAATACTCCTGCCGCCGCGCGTTTCGACTAGTACCAGAAAGTCCAACAGCGAAAATGGCGGCGTGTAATTGGGCTGGCGACGCTTGATGAGCAACTCAAATGAAGCTTCGGCGCCTTCGAATTGAAATCCGCGCTGCTCAAGGTCTTTGATCTCTTCCACCAAGCCGTGCAGGTCTTCACTCTGGCGGGAGAGGCGCAGACCCAAGCGCTCGGCCCGCGATAGCACGCTGCTGCGTCCGCTCAATTCTGAAATGAGCACCCGCATTTCGTTCCCCACAAGCGCGGGATCAATGTGTTGGTAGGCAATCTGACTCTTCGCCATGCCGTCGGCATGGTACCCGGCCTTGTGGGCAAATGCGGAGTGTCCCACATAGGGCATGAAGGGATTGAGCGCCATATTGGCAATCTCGCTCACGAACCGCGCCACGTCGGAAAGATGCTGCAATTGGTCTGACTTGATAGCCGAGTGGCCAAGCTTCAGCTGCAGGTTGGGAATCACGGTGCACAGGTTTGCATTGCCGCAGCGCTCGCCAACACCGTTTACCGTGCCCTGCACGTGTGACGCTCCACTCTCTACCGCTGTCAGGGTATTGGCAGTGGCAAGATCAGCATCGTTGTGCGCGTGGATGCCGATGGGCACGTCGAACTCGGCGACAACTCGCCGAGTCACGCTTCTAACGTCGTTCGGCACGCTACCGCCATTCGTATCGCACAGCACCAGGCAGTCAGCGCCGGCTTCCTGAGCAGCGCGCAGAGCAGCCATTGCGTACTCCGGACTTGCGCGATACCCATCGAAGAAGTGCTCCGCATCGAAGAACACCTCGAGACCATGGCGCTTGAGGTAGGCAATTGTCTCGCTGATCATTGCCAGGTTGTTTTCCAGCGTCGTGTCGAGAACGGCCGAAACGTGGTGGTCCCACGCCTTACCCACGATGCACACCGCGCGAGTGCCCGTGCCGATAAGCGCCTTCACGCCGGGATCGTTTTCAACACTCGTTGACTTGTGCCGGGTACTGCCAAACGCCGTAATGGTGATATTCTTCCAATCAATGTCCTGTGCCAAGCGGAAGAATTCTTGATCTTTAGGGTTTGAGCCCGGGTAGCCGCCTTCCACGTAATGCACACCCAGTTCATCTAGCCGACGGGCAATCTTGAGCTTGTCGGCGGCGGCGAAAGAAAGCCCTTCAGCCTGCGCACCGTCACGCAGCGTCGTGTCGTATATGACAATGCGTCGCTGTGCGCCCGCTTGCTGTGTAGGCGATACACTCTCCGCAGTAGCCTGAACTTCCATACGTTACCTCTGCCCCGAGACGCCAGCCGTTGCGTGGCCTTTGTGCAGCATTTCACAATACACTTTGACAGGGATTTTACCACATGGCGCACTTTATGTTCGTCCGGGAATTCAATCTGTCTTCGCTGCCATGAAGAAACGGCTATAAATGAGACTTGCGAGGATTGCGCCGCACAGTGGGCCGACCCAATAGACGAGATGGTTTTCCCAGAAGTTAGCCGCCACCGCGGGACCAAACGTGCGCGCCGGATTCATCGCCGCGCCGGTGAGCTCCCCACCCATGAGGATTGCCGCCGCAACGGTTAGGCCGATGGCAAGTCCCCCTGCTTTGCCGGCGGGCGCGTCCATGGCGGCGCCGAAGATGACGATGACGAGAATGAAGGCAAGAATGGCTTCCAAAAGAACGGCGGCGCCAATCGAAACGCCTGCGGTCACGGCGGGGGTACCGAGATTCGCGGCTTGCCAAATTGCGGTAGGAAAGACTGCGCGCAAGGCAAGACCTGCCAGCACCGCCGCCAGCAGTTGGGTCAGAATGTAGAGACCGGCGTGTACAGCGGTGATTTGGCGGCCGATCAACGCCGCTACCGTAACGGCTGGATTGAAGTGTGCCCCCGAAAAACCGCCGAATGCCGCAATCAAGGCGGCCAGCGCCAGACCATTGGCGAGCGCAATGCCCACGAGCCCCAACCCACCACCGCCGCGCGCGACCATGAATGCGTCGGCGACTACAGCTCCCGCGCCGATGAAGAAGAAGCAGAAAGTGCCGACGAATTCAGCGGCAAGCGCTTTTCGTGTATTTTGTCTCAGGGTCCACCTTTCCCTTAGGACCTATTTACGCTCGTCTTGTCTGCACCAGAAACGTTCGCCCCCGTATCACGTACGGGGCAAGCTCTAAGAGCTCCCATCTCTCGCAGGGCCTTGCGATTGTCACCCTGAACAGCGTGATGAGTTTAAGCTGTCTCCAGCCAAGCAACGTTGCTGCTCAGCGAGCACCTGAGATTCCGCGAACATTGTTCGACGCTCCGCTAAGAATGACCGCAGGCAGGCAGCCTCTCCGGAGGCATCTATCGGTAGATCCTGCCATCACTCGCGGCGCACCTTGTATGTAGGTACTTCGGTTGCTATTGTGCTATATACGCGGCAAGTGTCAAAAGAGTCGGGCCAGCACGCGCGAACCAGCCAATTGCAGAGCGCCTCTGGTGTGCCGTTGCGTTCGCGACCACGCGTCCACGTAATTCGACGTTTCCTTGCCGCCACTAAAACGCGGGAGAGCGCATGGGAGTACCGCAGACCTCCCCTTGCCTCATACGAGAGTTCAACCTGCCGCACCGGCTAATGGAAAGTAGAAACTCATGGCATCCTCTGAAGACTGTCAAGAACTCGGTACCGTATCTATCGCGCCGAACCACGGCCGTGCGGGAACTTGGGGTACGTGGATTGTAACGTATGTGGTAGGCAAAGACGGCGTTGCCGCGGGCGGTGGATTGCAGGTGGCGCTGCCGGAACGCTGGCACCAATGGTGGCGCAACTCCGGCCGCCGCCTGCAAAGCGTGGACCCCACCGCGCCGTTCTATGTAACGGCGCATACCGACCGGCCCGGCGTGCGCCTGCGCTACGAGGTACTGGATGCAACCGATGGTGAATTCGCAAAAGCGTACCGCCGCAATGTGGGCTATCCGCCCGGCAGTCGCTACTCGTGGACGGTGCAGGTGACAGTATCGGAAGGCACGCTGTGCGCCGGCGATACCATCAACGTTGTGTACGGCGACATGAGCCAAGGCGGCCGCGGCTTCACGCCGCCCTTGTGGACCGGTTCACCGGAGCGCGTGCGCGCGGCGGTTGACACGGCAGGAGACGGAGAATTCGCGCTCTTGCCGGATCCCGCCTTGCCGCTGCTCAGCAATGAGCCCGGTCCACCGGTGGAGCTCTTCATTGTGCTCGAGTCCCGGGCGGTCGTGGGCAGACCGGCCCGCGTACGCATGGTGGCGCTGGACGAATTCCACAATCCGGTCCCGGCGCCGGAAACCGCTATCTATCTTGTCGTCGAGACCGGCGCGGCCACGCTCCCATCGAATCCCATCAAGCTGAGCAACAACACAACGTGGGGCTGCCGGGAGCTTGAGATTACGCCCACGGCAGAAGGCGTTTTGCGCCTACGTGGGACCTCCAATGACGGGATACTCTACGGCCTTTCCAATCCTAGCAAAGTCGTTGCGGTTGCAGCCGAGGCGGATGGGACGCCTGTGGGCGGTCTCTATTGGGGAGACATTCACTCCCATAGCCAGTATTCTTGGGACGGCACGGGCACCCGCGACGACCACTTTCGCTACGCGCGCTACGTCTCTCTGCTCGACATCTACTGCGCTACCGACCACAACGACCGGCGCAGCATGAGCCAGGACGACTGGCAGATGAATGTTGCATACACAGAGAAGTGGAACGAGCCTGGCGCGTTCGTCACGATCTTGGGCTACGAAGCGAGTTTCGGCGCGCCCTACGGTCACCACAATGTCTACTATCGCGGCGGCGAAAGCCCGCTTCGTTACAACGACGAAGAGAACCTGGAAGAGATATGGCAACGAGGCGAGCGCGAAAACCTGGAAGGGAAAATGTTCACCATCCCCCACCATACCGGCGGCTTCGCCCGGCCCGGTAGCGGCGTGAAACATGATTGGAGCATCGATGACCCCCGCTTTCGCTCCACCATCGAAATCTATTCCTCCCACGGCCTCAGCGAAGAGTACGCGCCGGACCACCCCATCTCCATGGACGTTTCCGACTTCACCTTTAACGGCCCGGGGGATCCCGGCAACTATACCGTGGATGCCTGGCTGGCAGGGTTGAAGCTGGGGGTTATCGGCTCGTCAGACAATCACGGCGCACAACCCGGCATGGAGGGCTTTGGCACCATGGCAGTATGGGCGCCGGAACTCACCCGCGAGGCGGTATTTGACGCCATTCGCAATCGCCAAACCTACGGCACCACCGGTTCCCGCATCTACCTAGAGTTTACGGTGAACGGCGAACCGATGGGAGGTGAGACGAGTATTGCTGCCGGTCAGACATTGAACGTGTATGTAGAGGCGCTCGGCACCGGCCCCTTGCGCTGGATTCACGTTCTGCGCGCCGACCTCGACCGACCGGAGGCAGGCTTCTCCGTCGTCCATCAAGAGTGGTTCCCCGGCAGCAGCGCGCCGCTCGACTTCAGCCTCGACTGGATCGACGAGGCACCACCTTCCCACGCCATTTACTACGTCCGTGTTCGCCAACGCGACCTCGTCCACGGCCGCGTCGCCCAAGCCTGGAGCAGTCCCGTATGGGTGACGAGAGTCTAAGGGGAAGAACCCATCTAGGGACAGAGGGTTTCGTGAATTGGAGCCGACAGCCGGATTAAGGGTCAGTTTAGCTTTACTTCTTAGACCACCTCTTCTGGATTCTGGCACACTGTAGACCAAGGATTATTACGCGAAGTCTGGGCAGCATGGGCCAATTGACTGAATAGTGAGAAAGAGGTACTGACGTGACCGTTAACCGAGGTTCATCGCAACTTTACGGCATAGTGGTAGAGAAGAATGTGATGATGACCGCCAGAGACGGCGTCAAACTGGGCACTGACGTGTATCGTCCGGCACTGCCGGCGGTTGGCGGTCAAGGGAATGTCGGTCTAACCCAAAAGGGGTTGGCGGCAGATGAAGGGGAATTCCCTGTCATTCTCGAACGCACGCCGTATGACAAGACGGGACTTGGATTGCGGCGGAAGGGGCATTACTACGCGCGGCGGGGGTACGTGGTGGTGATCCAGGACGTGCGGGGGCGGTTTACGTCTGAGGGCGAGTGGTACGCCTTTGGCGACGAAGGGCCGGACGGCTACGACACCTGCGCCTGGATCGTAGAGCAGCCCTGGTCGAACGGCAAGATTGCCACCACGGGTTGCAGCTACGCTGGGTGCACGCAGAGCGCCCTCGCGTCGCTCAACCCGCCCGGCCTGGCCGGCATGTTCGTGGAGGAAGGGCCGTGGAACTACCACACCGCTTCCATGCGGCACAATGGCGCCTGCGAAATGCGCTTCATGATCTATGCCTTCCGCATGGCGACCACCAGCAAAGAGGCGCTCAGCGACCCGCGCCTGCGCCAGAGCCTGGATAGCGCCTTCGCCAACGTGGCGCAGTGGGTGGAAAATGCGCCCCTAAAGAAGGGCGTATCGCCCCTCGCCGAGCTGCCCAGCTACGAACAGTGGCACCTTGACGTGCTCACCCACGGCGATCTGGACGAATACTGGCGCCGTCCCGGCTACGGCCCGGAGCTCTTCTACGATGAACACGCCGACGTGCCGACAGTCTACTTCGGCGGCTGGTATGACTCCTACGCCCGTTCCACCTGCACGAATTATGTCGAGCTCAGCGAGCGCAAAGAATCGCCGCAGACGCTCATCATGGGCCCCTTCACCCACGGCACCGGCAGCGCCGAGGTCTCCCACGCAGGTGACGTCGACTTTGGCCGCGATGCCGCCATTTACGACATGAACGAACTGCGGCTGCATTGGTACGACTACTGGCTCAAGGGAAAAGAGACCGGCGTGGGGCAAACCAAGCCGGTGCAAATCTTCGTCATGGGCGGCGGCAGCGGCACGCGCAACAGCGACGGCCGCCTCGATCACGGCGGATACTGGCGCGCGGAAGACGAGTGGCCGCTCGCGCGCACCGCGTGGACTCCTTACTACTTGCACGCCGATGGCGGTCTGAGCTTAGATACACCCTCGCCGACCAAGCAGCAGAGGCAGAGTTCATTTACGTTCGACCCGGCCAATCCCGTTCCAACCATCGGCGGCAACCTCTCGGCGGGTGATCCAGTCCTTGTTGCGGGCGCTTACGACCAGCGCGGCGACGAGCGCTTTTTCGGGTACACCGGCAATCTGCCGCTCGCGGCCCGGCCTGACGTTCTGGTTTTCCAGACCCCGCCGCTTGAAGAAGACATAGAGGTGACCGGCCCGCTCACGGTGAAACTCTGGATCAAATCTACCGCCGTGGATACCGACTTTACGGTCAAGCTGCTCGATGTGCATCCGCCCAATGGCGACTACCCCCAGGGCTTTGCCATGAATATCACGGACAGCATTCAGCGTGCCCGCTACCGCAATAGCCGGGAACAGGCAGAAATGCTTGAGCCAAACGTGCCGACGGCGATTGCCATCGAGATGTATCCCACCAGCAATGTCTTTGCGCAGGGCCATCGCATCCGGCTGGATGTCTCCAGCAGTAACTTCCCGCGCTTCGACGTGAATCCCAACACCGGGGAACCACTGGGCCGCCACACGCGGCTGGAAGAGGCGCATAACACAGTCTTCCACGAGCCGGGGCGCCCCTCGCACATCGTGTTGCCAGTAATTCCCAGGTGTGAAGATCCCGAGTAAGCCAATCGCGCAAACAACCATGTGGGGAAATGCCTCCGGGCTTTGAAAGCACTGAGACTGGTGCTACTAACCGGTGTGTTGCCGAGTGGCGCGCCTGCATTCTTGGTGGAACAGTAGTGAAGAGTGCGTATTGGCCGCCGCATAGAGAGAGCGAGATCGACCTGAACAGTTGAGACTAGTACTGCAACAATGAAGAGAGTGATTCAGTGCAATCAGACTCCATTCATGAACAGGCCGCCGGACTAGCGCCGGCTGACTACACCGTGCACATTGATCCGGCTGGCCCCGTCACGGTTGGTCAGTACGGCACGTGGGATATCGTCGTGACCGTTGGCGCGCAGGGCATTGCCATCGGCGGCGGCGTGCGGATTGCCCCGCCGCACCGCGAGAAACAGCGGTGGGACGTAGGTAGTGTGGTTGCAACTACGGATGTTCCCGGCACAAGCGTGCAAGTAAACGTCGTAAACGGCCATCCGCTTTCCTATCACCACTCCCAGTATCCCGTAATCTATGCCGTGCTCCAAGGTAAGCCGTTGCGCGGCGGGGACACGCTCACCGTCACCTTGGGTCATGCGGGCAGCTACGTGTCCGGCTTTCGTCAACCGGCACAGGCGCAAGACATCGTCAGCGTAGACACGTTCTTTGAAGTGGGAGTGGATATAGAAGGAAACACCGACTATAGCAATCCGGATTACCCGGTGCGTGGCGGTGGCCGCCACTTTTCACTCCGGCGGCAACCGGCAATAGATGTCGTGCCCGCTGCGCCGGCGGCGCTCGGCCTGGTGGTGCCGCAGTTTGAGGCAGGCGAGGGTCCAGCGCAGGTCTTTGTCCATGCCAGGGACGCATTTGGCAACGTGTGCGATAGTTTTCAGGGGGCGCTCAAGCTTGAGACCGTCGGCGGCAGTGACGGCAAGTTGGAAGCTGAAGCGGATGCGACAACAAAAGAACGGGGACTAGCGGACGCAAGCATTAACGTCCCGGCGCGGGATGGAGTCTATCTTGTGCGGGCACGGGACGAAGCCAGCGGCATCATCGGCAAGAGCTGGCCGGTAGCTCCCCACTTTCGTCCGGCCGGATACAACATCTATTGGGGTGACATTCACAATCACACCAACCTCTCCGGAGACGGCGTGCGCGACATTGACGACGCCTACTGGTACGCACGGCATATCAGCGGGTTGGACTTCGTGGCGATTACCGACCATGAGGGCGGCAAGGACTGGGAGCGCAGCAAGCAATGCGCCAGGGAGTACTACGTGCCCGGTGAATTTGCGACGTTTCTTGCCTATGAGTACAGTAGGGCCGGGTCCCACGGACACCGCAACGTCTACTATCTAGACGACGACAGGCCCTGTCCCACACCCGATGATCCGAACGAACTATGGGACCAACTGCCGCCCGGTCGCGCACTGGTCATACCGCACCATCCGAACACGCACTCGGAAGGCGGGACGACCTTCGGCCGCTGGCAGCCGACAGACTGGGACGTGCACCACCCGGAGTTTCAACTGCACGTTGAGATATGCCAATTGCGCGGCTCGTTCGAGGTTGAAGAAGTGGGTGCGCCAGTAGTTTTGGGCGGCAATGGGTCGTCGGCGCGCAGCGCACTGGCGAAAGGGCTGCGCCTCGGCTTTGTCGGCGGCACCGACAACCACCGCGGCCATCCGGGCTCGAGTATGGATACCATGGGTGGCATCAACTTCCGCTTAAGGCCGGTAGGCGGTCTGACCGCGGTGCTGGCAAGCGAGTGCACACGTGAATCATTGTGGGAAGCTATGCTTGCCCGCCGCACATATGCCACAACCGGCCAACACATCCTGCTCGACGTTGCCGTCAATGGCGCGTGCATGGGCAGCACCACGGCATTGGCCACAGCATTCTCGCTAACGGTTGCGGTGATTGGCACGGACGAGATTGCCCGCGTTGACATCATCCGCGACGGCCAAGAGGTCTATTCCATCACCGGTGAAGGCACAGCTTGCGAGTTCACGTGGCGAGATCGCTCACCGGGGGCGCCATGCTATTACTACGTACGTGTCATTCAGAGGGACGGCAATGCGGCGTGGTCGAGCCCCGTCTGGATTGAGGATGCGGTGACGTAGACTCTTTTTCCTATGAGTGGCACTCAGCTACAATTTGCTGTATACTAAATTCGCACGCAGTTACCGGTACTATGGCAAAGAGTAATTGACGGTCTGAGGAGATAGGTGATGGCCCAAGCACAAGTGGAACCCCGAGACAGTAGCTCCGAGAACCCAGCCATAGTTGCCTGGATGAAGCCGTTTTGTGGTTGGAGCAACGGGGTACGCGCCGTGTTTCTAAAGTATGGCCTCACATTCGATGATCGCGACATTATCAATAACGCCACGCACTTTGCCGAAATGGTACAGCGCACCGGCCAGACGATGCAACCTTGTGTTGCGATCGATGACCACGTGTTGATCGATGTGTCCGGTGAGGATGTTGAAGCGTGGCTGATCGAACACAACTACGTCGAACAAAGTGACAAGGAACCAGACGTTCCAATTGATCGCGCTTGCGAAAACGAAGCGGAGCCGAAGCCGGTATCGCTTCAAATGAGACCGCGCTCGACTGCTCAATAGGGATAAGTCCTGACAGTCGTTTCCGCATTCAAGATATTGCATTATCCTAGCCTTAGTCCTTCTCGCAAACACACTGCATTCGTCCCCGATTGGTCCTAGTTGGCGGAGAACAGTTGCAAGCGCCAAGCGCACGTGCATATACCTCATGGTGAATTGCTAGTCTTGCAAGCATTCTTGGGTAGGATTGGTTCTCGTCAACGTACGATGAAAAACGAAATGAGCTCACGCTCTACATTTCCATGCTCTGCATTGCAGCATGGCAAGACTAACCCCCGTTCCTACTCCCCTTCCGGCTTCTTCTTGCTCCTCAGGGATCGCATCCCAGCAACAATCGCACCAGACTTGCCGCTGCCCTTATCAGCAGCGACGGGCCGTAGTCTCACCCATTGGCGCGAGGTCGTCGACTCTCTCGTGCCCCAGTTCTACTAAAGGCCAATAGCAAGATGTTTCCTTCACGTAAGTGGCTCTACCCTGGAATGCACGTAAAACGGTGGATTGTGCTACTGATCGCGGGGTTCATGGCTTTCGCTCTATCCGGCGCCATGGCGCTCGCCTGGATATACAGGAATGTCGCAGTTCCTGAGCCTTTCACCGATCCGGTGCAAGCCGTAACTCTTCAGTTCATACCCCATCCGTTTCGAGAACTCTTAGTAGGCTCCGTAGGCTTAGCTCTCATTGTCTTGGCAATTTGGAAACTCAATGCCTCGCTGATGGAGGTTGTTGCTGAGCCTCGCAGAAGTGAGAGGCTGGTAGACCTTGTGTACGCTCGTCGACTGCTCAAGACGGGTCCCAGGATCGTTACGATTGGGGGAGGCACCGGCCAAGCGGTGCTCTTGCGCGGTCTAAAGGAGTATACGAACAACCTTACGGCAATTGTGACGGTGGTTGATGACGGTGGATCGTCCGGTCGCCTGCGGCGCGAGTTTGGCGCCCTGCCACCGGGTGACGTGCGTCAATGCATCGGCGCGCTGGCTGTTGCAGAACCTCTGATGACGCGGATGCTCAATTACCGGTTTAGCAAGGGCAACGGCTTGGAAGGGCACAGCCTCGGCAACCTCATGATGCTTGCCATGGCCGACCTGACGGGAAACTTCGAATCGGGGATACGGGAACTCTCACGGGTGCTTGCCGTACGCGGCCAGATCCTGCCTTCAACGCTCGAGAGCGTCAAGCTTTGCGCCGAACTCGAAGATGGTCGCACCATTTCCGGTGAATCCGCAGTTGGCGACGCGGGATCGACCATCAAACGAGTCTATCTCGATCGGCAGCATCCCACTGCCTTCGGTGAAGCCAGCCAGGCAATCCTGGATGCAGACTACATTATTCTTGCCCCGGGCAGTCTCTATACGAGCCTGCTCCCCAACTTACTGGTGCCGGAGATCTCTCAGGCAGTCGCCAAGTCTAAGGCTCTGAAGCTCTACATCTGCAACGTTGCAACAGAGCCAGGGGAGACGAGCCACTATGGTGTGGCAGAGCACCTGGAGGCGCTCAAACAGCATGCGCCGTCCGATGTCTGTAAGCTCGTGCTCGCGAATGACCAGACGTCCATCCAATCGGCGAATGGTACCTATGAGCTTGTAAAACTACCCGCGGAAGAGCGCGAAATCGACGGGGTGTCGGTCATCACGGCCGACGTAATTGACGTAGAGATTCCCTATCAGCACAGTGCGGTGAAGCTCGCCCAGGCCGTGATGCAGGTGTATAGTGACTATGGGCCAACGAAGCGAGAACGCAAACGAGCTGAAGCAGAACCGATTGAGGTCTCCTAACAGGAGATACAGACATACGTTTCGCGCGCCCTATGGCTAATACACCCGGGAGCGGAGAGGGGAATAACGTACTTATGGCACGAGTGGCTATCAACGGATTTGGTCGCATAGGTAGACTGGCTCTGCGGGCAATTTTGGAGCGGGCGCCGGACTTAGACCCAGTTGCGGTGAACGACCTTGCAAGCGCGGAGACTAACGCGCATCTCTTCAAGTACGACAGTAACTACGGACGCTTCAACGGCGAGATTGACGCAAGCGACCAAGGTCTAACAATCGACGGGCGGCACCTTCACGCCCTTTCGCAACGTGACTGGACTGCTCTGCCGTGGGGTGACTTGGACGTCGATGTTGTCATCGAGGCAACAGGTGTCGGCACCGATCGCGCTTCTGCCGCAAAGCATCTAGCGGCGGGAGCAAAGAAAGTGATCATTTCGGCCCCGGCCAAGGAAGAAGACGTGACACTGGTCCTGGGCGTAAATGATGAAGCCTACGATCCGGCTGAACACCACATCGTATCCAATGCTTCCTGCACGACGAATTGCCTCGCGCCCGTGGTCAAAGTCCTTCACGATGCGTTCACCATCCGACAAGGGCTCATGAACACGATCCACTCGTATACCAACGACCAGCGCATTCTCGACCTTGAACAGAGCGACATGCGCCGAGCGCGCGCCGCTGCACTCAACATCATCCCCACAACTACGGGAGCGGCAAGGGCTGTAGTGCAAGTGATTCCCGATCTTAAGGGCAAGCTCGACGGGTTTGCACTTCGTGTGCCGACGCCCACCGTATCCGTCGTTGATTTCACGTGCGAAGTTGCCGATGACGTGACGGTTGAAGACGTGAATGACGCGTTCGAGGCAGCCGCCCAAGGAAGCTTGAACGGTATACTTGGATGCTCTAGCGAAGAGCTTGTCAGTATGGACTACAAGGGAGACTCCCGGAGTTCGATTATAGACTTACCGTCAACCCAGGTTTCCGGCAAGCTGGTGAAAGTGCTCTCCTGGTACGATAACGAGTGGGGTTATGCGTGCCGCATTGCCGACTTAACCGCCCGCGTCGCTCAAACAATCCCCCAAGAGGCGGCTGTCTAATTGTCCCGAAGATAGACTGACGTGCTGGCTTCGATGAAAGGGCCGTGGGTTGTGCACCCACGGTTTCTTTTATGTAAATTACGCACAAAGTACGCCACTTCGCTCCTCAGGAAGAGCATTGATGAAGAAGACAGTTTGCGACATTGACGTAGCAAACAAGACAGTGTTGGTACGTGTAGACTTCAACGTGCCCTTAGCACAAGGGACCGTTGCCGACGACACACGGCTGCGCGCAACAGTGCCCACAATAGACCTTCTGCGTGAGCGCGGGGCCAAGACAGTCCTCGTTTCCCATCTGGGTCGGCCAAAAGGTGTAACAGTAGACACACTTCGATTGGCACCGGTTGCCGCGCGCCTTTCAGATCTGCTAGACATTCCGGTTCACTCTCCTCCCGACTGTGTCGGCCCGGCAGCACAAGCAGCCGTAAAGGCATTGCAACCGGGAGGCGTGCTGCTCTTGGAGAACGTACGCTTTCACGCGGAGGAAGAAGAAAACGACCCGGGATTTGCATGGCAATTGGCATCACTCGCCGATGTATTCGTAAACGACGCCTTTGGCGCCGCCCACCGCGCCCATGCTTCAACGGTAGGGGTGACCGAGTTTCTGCCAAGCGTAGCCGGACTGCTTATGGAACAAGAGATTTCCACGCTTGCTCAGTTGCTGCAGTCACCGGAAAGGCCCTTCGCTGCACTGATCGGCGGCGCCAAAATCTCGACGAAGATTGGCGTGCTCACGCACCTCTTGCCCAGCATCGACGTCCTCATAGCCGGCGGCGGCATCGCAAATACACTCCTCAAAGCCCAAGGCAAGGCGGTCGGGAAGAGCCTGGTCGAGGATGCGCAGCTTTCGGTGGCCGAAGAGTTCCTGCAGCACGCAGAAGAATCCGGCGTGGATGTGCTATTGCCCACCGATGCCGTGACCGGAAACATAAGCAATTCCACGGGGGCGACTTACATTGTCAACATTGCAAACGTACCCCCGGACGCAATGATTGGCGACCTCGGCCCGGAGACTGTGAAGGCGATTGAAGCTGTCCTGGCATCAGCGCGGACAGTGCTTTGGAATGGGCCGCTCGGCCTCTTCGAGCAAGAACGCTTCGCCGGCAGCACCTTTGCCATAGCCCGCGCACTCGCAAAATCCCAGGCGGTGTCCATTGTTGGGGGAGGCGAAACGGTAGCTGCGATTGAGGCGTGCGGCGTGGCAGCCAAGATTACTCATGTGTCCACCGGGGGCGGTGCTACGCTTGAGTTCTTAGAGGGACGAACACTCCCAGGCGTCGCCGCGCTCGACGATGCATAGACCTGCGCATTTACCGAAATGTGTCGGCCTGTCGTTCTATTGACCTGAGTTTGCGACAGGCAAATTGATTCGGTGACTTTCAGTTTGCGGCAGGAGGATAGTCGTTTCACTCGGAAGCGACTCGGCCATCAGGTGGGCAACAGGCACATATTTGTGGGCAGGCTAACGATCAGTGTCGCCCAGAGTACGTTGGCGGTGCAGGATGTCTGCCAACAGCGCGCGCTCAACGTCGCGACGCTTAGCTTGAGGATCGGTCCCGCTCCAGTCATGGAAGCCGCGTCCTGACTCCAATCCTAGTGCTCCTTGCGCAACAAGCTCTTTCATGGCCTGTGGCGCGTCATCGAGCGTGCTGAGCGAAGGGTAGAGAGCGGCGGCAATTGCGACATTCATCAGCATGCCGCCCAAGTCTCGCTGCGCTAGCGGCCCGACCCGACCCAGGCGCAGACCAAAGCCGTTGACGACAACCGCGTCGATCTCCTCTGCAGAGGCCACCCCACTCGCCCAAAGTGATACTGCTTCACGGCTCAGCGCGTGCTGCAGCCGGTTGTGTATAAACCCTGGTATGTCTTTCTGCACCATTACCGGCTGCTTTCCTGCGCGTTGCCACAGGCCGTAGGTTGTCTGCATCGTGTCGTCATTCGTCTGGTCGCCGCGAACGACTTCCACCAGCGGAAGCACTGTCCCTGGCAAGATGAAGTGGCTGCCAACCACACGCTCCGGGCGTCCCGTAGCGGCAGCCATCGCTGTGATCGACAGGGAAGACGTGTTGCTGGTCAAAATCGCCTCTGGCGGCGCTTCAGCATCCAATGCGGCAAAGATCTCTTGCTTCAGTGAAAGGTCTTCCGGCACAGACTCGACGACGAATTCCGTGTGCTCCACCGCAGTTGCCCGGTTGGTTGTCCCGCTTACTATGCGGAGCGCCTCCTCGGCTTGTGCTTGTGTCGCCAGATGGCATTGAACGAGCGAATCCATGCTTGCACGCATGCGCGCTTGTGCAAGCTCTAATTGGCTTTCACATATGTCTACGAGCGTTACGGCAATACTTGCCATTGAGAGGACCACGGCGATGTCGGCGCCCATGAGACCGGCGCCAACCACGGTTGCCCTGCGAATTGCGTCAGCTTGCACTCCCCAGTTCTCCTCTAGTTATGTCTTGATTGAATTGCTACGAGCGCCTGCAGATTGTCGATCTTGGACAGGTCTCCCAAGGGCTCCCCTTCGTATGCTCGCTTGATCAATCCGCGCGGAGTCTTTGCCGCCAAGTTCCTCGGCAGGGCGTCAACCACATATATCTCGTCCGGTCTGCCGGCAATGTCATATGCGACGCCCACATGCTCCCACAAGTCCTGCGCGAAAGCCACCGGTTCAATCGCACCGAGGGGGCGTTCGAGCACCACAAAGCAAACAATGCGCTGACCAAGTTTATCGTCGTGCGGACCGATGGCTGCCGCCTCGATCACACGCGGGAAAGAAGGGTAAGCAAGCAAAGCCTGCTCGATCTTGCCGGGATCATGGTTGATGCTGCCGCGGATTATGAGGTCATCGCTGCGACCGAGAATGTACCACATACCATCGGCATCGACCTCGACACGGTCGGCATGGAGCCACAAGTCGTTGCCGCGTGAGAAGTAAGTTTCGAGGTATCGTTCCGGTTCCCCAAGGAAACCACGCGTCATGGACGGAAACGGCTGTCGGCACGCAAGGTTGCCCGGCCCACCGGAAACCGGACGACCCTCGTCGTCTACGATCGCCAGATCCATGCCCAGCCCTGCTCCGCCCAAGGTCCCGGGCTTTAGCGGCATTATCGGCAGCGGCGACAGCAGGCAGCCGATCACTTCGGTGCCCCCGGAAATGTTCATAAGTGGGCAACGGCCCTCACCGAAGATGCTGAAATACCAAGACCACGCCTGGTTATCTAGAATCTCTCCGGTCGACCCGAGGATACGCAAAGTCGACCTATCATGGATGGTGAAGTCTTCGTTGACGGCGGCAAGATGACGGATTGCGGTCGGTACCAGACCAAAGATCGTGATGCGATGCCTCTCTATCAATTCAAAGAGCCGGTGGGGCGTCGGGTAGACGTGCGTGCCTTCATAGAGCACTACCGTGCCGCCGAAGAAGAGCACGCCAATGAGTTCCCATGGCGCCATCATCCAGCCAAAATTCGTAAACCAAAAGAAGCGATCATCACTTTGGCAGTCGAAGGCATAGCCTACCTCTTTCGTGATCTGAGCCAGCGACCCGCCGTGGGTGTGCACGATGGCCTTCGACTTGCCGGTCGTGCCGGAGGTGAAAAGGATGAGGTTTGGATGCTCGGAATCTACCGGCACAGCCGCACAGACCGGTTGACGCTTCCCTAAGGCGACAAAGTCCGGCCACCGAAGCACGTCCTCCGCCAACTTGCTGGGTGTGTCGAGTCTTCGGATCAACACGACGTGTTCGAGCGTAGGCACGTCTTGTGCTACGGCGCGAAGCGTCGGCCGACAGTCGGTCCACTTTCCGGCGCGTGGATATGCATCGACCATAAAGAGAAGCTTGGCGCGTCCGCGATTGAGAGACTCTGCGACGTCCTGCGGCACCGCCCGCGCGGCGATTTGCATGCAGACTGCACCGATTTTCATGGCGGCAAACATGACGGACACAGATTCTGGCGAGACCGGTGCACACAAACCGACCACGTCGCCCGACTCGATGCCCATGCTCCGCATGGCAGCCGCCACCTGGCACACACTTTCGTGAAGTTCCTGGTACGTAAGAACTCGAGATTCGCCGGCATCGCTTTCCCATACGAGCGCCGTCTCCGTTCCACGTTGGTCCCGGACATGCCGATCTATGCAATTGTGGGTAACGTTCAGGGTGCCGCCTGGAAACCACTGAGTCCACGGCATGCCGTTGGAATCGTCGTATACAGTTTCATAGGGTGTTGTCCACTCGACGCCAAGATGATTCAATGCTGCGTCCCAGAACCACGCAATGTCCCGCTGCGAGCGTGCAATGAGCTCCTGCCACGTCGGGATGCCATGGCAGTCCATAAACTCTCGTACACGGGAGCGTGCGAGATAGTCACCATACGGTTCCCAGGCAAAGCCTCGATCCGACATACATCCCTCGACAACGTTGTGGAAGATGGCAGACTTGCCGCAGTACGTGCGTGACACCCCTGCCACGCACTGGCATGATAGTATCAGATTTGGGTGTTTCAGTGACGTTGACCGCCTGCCCTCTACGATCACGAGTGGCATTTAACCAGTGCTCATTCCCGCCGCTTGAGTTGTTCGCGGGCTTTTTCAGATGTGTTCGTTTTGAAGTTGCTTACCATCTTTGGGAAGCGTGAAATGGCATTGCAGTACCGGACAAGTGATCTCGTTCGCTGGCTCCTGGATGGCAAATCTGTGCTCTCCGACAAAGAGAAGGGCACAATTGCGCGGATAGTTTGCGAAGAGCCGGACCCGTTTGAATCGCTGCATATCGCTTCCTCTATTGATCGTCTCCGAGATCCTGCCGCGGTGACAAATGCATTGCAGACCATCGGCGGACGCATTTTACAGCTCGCTCCCCAATTCGCCCTGTATTCAGAGCACGACTCATCCAAGTTGCTCGATTTCTTGCAGAGAGTAAATGGCGCACTGTTGGCACGTCTACACGAGTGTTCGCAGGCGCAGGAAGTGTCCACGGCGGAAGAACTGCAGGTTCGGGTAGGCCATCTCACCGCAATCCAGCGGGTCAACAACGTCGTTAACTCCACGCTAGACCTCGAGCAAGTGTTGGACTTGACCGTGCGGGCAGTGACGGACGTGCTCAAGCTCGATGACTGCAGCATCTATCTGTTTGATGAGAGCTTGAATTCACTTACGTTGCGCGCCACCACAGGCCTTGACCCCCATGCAGTCGGACGCGTGCATTTCGATCTTGGGCAAGGTGTTGCCGGGTGGGCGGCGCAGCACGGCGAGCCCGTAGCACTGGAAAACGCGTGGGAGGACCCGCGATACCTTCATCATCCGGAGCTAGAGGACAAACCTTTTCGCGGAATGCTCACTGTTCCCATCATTCTCTACACGGTAAACAAGCTCATTGGCGTTCTCAGTTTGCTGACTCGCAACATTAGAAGATTTTCGAGCGAGGAAATTGGGTTCGCTGAGACTGTGTGCGGGCATGTTGCCATTGCGATTGAGAATGCCCGCCTCTATGAGCAAACTGACGAGAAATTGCGGGAGAAAGTGAGCCAGCTCACAACACTGCAGCGGGTCTCGGCTTCGATTGGTTCAAGTCTTGACCTCAGTCAGGTGCTCGACATGATTGCACGCCACGCCACGGAGCTTTCGAACGCTGATAAAGCGGCAATCTTCAAATTGGATGAAACGTCCTACGATCTTTTTGTCATCGCGGGATACAACCTAAGCGAACAGTACAAGACTATGCGGGTCAAAGTGGGTGAAGGCGCGATTGGACAATCCGTTGCCGAGAGTACACCGGTGGGAGTTGAGGATTTGCTCGAAGATCCTCACATGGCCACCGCGTATCCCCAACTCACCGCTGAAGGTGTCCGTTCCATGTTCTGCGTGCCGCTCATCGCTCGTGATCGGGTGCTCGGCGGCATTAGTGTGTTCGCCGTGGATCGGCGTGAGTTTAGCGAGGAGCAAATCCAGCTTGTTTCAACCTTTGCCTACGATGCCGCACTTGCAATTGAAAACGCACGCCTCTATCAGGAAGCACAGCGAGCGCTAGAAACGCAGGCCGTGCTCATGCGCGAAATGCAACACCGGGTAAAGAACAATCTCCAAACCGTAGCCTCCCTGCTCTCATTGCAGATGCGACGGGCAGAGTCTTCAGAAGCAGCCGGTCTTCTTGCCCTCAGCGCAGGGCGAGTCCAAAGCATCGCAGCCGTTCACGAACTCTTTTCGGAAGAGGATATTGGCCTGGCGACGGTAGGTGAGATTGCCAATCGCATTATGGATATTGTTTTGAGCGACCTCGTGCCACCTAGCTTGAAGATTGCCTTCACGATAGCTCCCGCGCCCATCAAACTCGGCTCCAAGCAAGCTACACTGTTCGCACTTGCTCTCAACGAGCTGGTTTCAAATGCCGTTACGCACGGCTTTGCTGACCGAGCCGAGGGCAGCATCCGAATCTCGGCAACCCAGGATGAAGAAATGATCGCAGTGGACGTTTGGGACAGCGGGAAAGGGATGCCGAAAGGCTTTGCTCTGCAGACGCATGCTGGGCTCGGCCTAAGTATCGTTGAGCAACTGGTCAGTCACGAGTTATCCGGCACTTTCCAGATTGAAAATGTGCCCAGCGGCGGCGTGACCGCGCGGGTTGCCTTTCCCGCCGAGCGGGACGACTTCTGGACTGTGTGGTGGAAGGACTGACCGAGGGAATTGGCCTTTTGCGCTCATTTCCAAGCGGGGACCACTTAGAATCACCAGCCAAGGGTACCTTCCACAAATTCGTCCTCACAGTATCTCCTTTTCGCCTGTTGTGACTGCACATATGTGCCAGCGCTCCGGCCCAATGAATTCCACGACTCAAACCAACAGGCCAAGGTAGGTTTTCTCCTACCGCTGTATAGCGACATGGGCGACATACAAGGAAGTAAGCAGGAGTTGCCAGGGAGGCTGGAATGCGATTGATGATATTGGGGTCAGGCACACCCGGCTTGAGCGCCACACAGTATGGCTCGTCATATGTGGCGAGCGTAGGCAATGAAAACTTCATGTTCGATTGCGGGCCGGCAACGACCTATAAACTACTCAAGATGGGAATGGCTCCTGCGGAGATCGGCTACCTCTTCTTCACCCATCATCATTACGATCACTCTGCAGACTATCCGGGATTTCTGCTCTCCCGCTGGGATACGGGTTACGGCAACGTAGCCAATTTACAAGTGTATGGCCCGAATGACACAGCGCAGTTTACGGCCCGGCTCATTGACCCCGATACCGGCGCATTTGCACCTGATATCAAGGCAAGAATGAACCATCCGGTGAGCGTACAGGGCTTTCAACAGCGCGGCGGAGTGCTGCCGCGCACGCCGCCCCAGGTAGATGTAAGGAATGTTGGGCCCGGACAGGTGTGCCGAAGCGACGAATGGGAGGTTGTCTGCGCCGCCACCAAGCACGTTCAGCCCTGGCTCAATTCGCTGGCTTACCGTCTCAACAGCAACGATGGCTCAATCGTCTTTACGGGCGATGCCGGACCGGGACGGAGCTTGATCGAGCTAGCCAAAGATGCAGACACCATGGTGGCCATGTGCCATATGGCTCGCTCGCAGGTGCGAGAGGAAGAGCGAGACTCGAATCTGGGGACGATCTCCGCAGGTCGCGTCGCTCAAGAAGCGCGAGTGAACCGCCTCGTCTTAGTGCATCATACACGTGCCATTGGCGCCGAAACTCTAGGTTATCCGGCGCCGGGGCAAGCGGAACGCGTTATCGCGGAAGTCGCCTCCCAGTTCAGCGGCGAAATCATTCTGGGCAGAGAGTTCATGCACGTGCAACTCTAAGCAGAATTGCGTACGGCCCACGAGGGACTTTCAAGTTAGACCGACCGCAACAGCCGCGCACCTTGATCAACTCAGGGCACAAGGAAGGAATTTCCAGCCTGCACGATCGTGAGCACCTTTCAGATTCTCGCTAACTACCCTTCTGCAGCGTCATCAATGGCGCGGCGCAGGTCGGTACAAGCGCGATAGAAGATGTTCGTGTCGCAGGAAACGGAGACCATCTTCACGCCGCGCTTGGCCCATTTGGCCGCATCCTCCGGCGTGTTTACGAACGTACCGACCACCTTGCCGTGCTGCCGGCAAAGGTTCACAGTTCGCTCGATAACGTCGACCACCTGAGGATGACCTGTTTGGCCGGCTACACCGAGAGATTGAGAGAGATCGTACGGTCCAATGAAAATCGAGTCATAGCCCGGCACCGCGGCAATAGCCTCCAGGTTCTCCACACCGCGCGTACCTTCAACCTGGAGCACAACGGCTTGATTCTCATTGCAAACTTGAAAATAGCCCTCTGCACCCAGCGCGCCGTACTGACCGCCGCGCAGGAAGATGTGCACGCCACGCTCCCCGTCCGGCGCAAATCGAGCGGCAGCAACCGCGGTTCTTGCCTCTTCCGCACTCGATACAAAAGGCACCTGCACACCGGACGAACCACAATCGAGCGCCGGGCCAATCAGCCAGGATGCCAGCGTGGGAATACGAACCAGGGAAGCAATGCCAAAGTGATCGCACGCGCTCACGAGATGCACGAGGCTCTCGGCGTTGATGTGGCCATGCTCCTGATCAAGAATGACAAAATCAAATCCTGCGATGGCAAGGGTCTCCACATGCGAAACGGTAGGCGCATCTACGAAGACTCCATAGAGTGTTTCATTTCGCGCGATTCTACCCCGCAGTCCGATTTGCGCAACGGTCACTGCCCTACTCCTTTGGCTTGTCTCAGGTTTTATTCAGCATAGTAGCTAGAATGAAGCTAGGCAAGCGAGATGTATTATCTGGGGGTACCGTGCCTTCCCGCCGCAGAACGGCGCACATTGCACCAGCAATCAGCTTGCGTCATTAGTGCAACGGGAGCAGCGTGTATACTTGAGTCATATTCTCCAGTAGCGGTCCGAGAAGGGTGAGGTCACCACTATGGAAGGAATCCAAGACTTTGCTGAACGCGTGATCGAGAACGTCGAGAGAGTCATCATTGGTAAGCATGCGGAAGTAGAGCTATCCCTCATTGCCCTGCTCTGTGGGGGACATGTCCTGGTTGAAGACGTGCCCGGCGTGGGCAAGACCTCGCTCGCCAAAGCCGTAGCGCGCTCGATTGGGTGCAGCTTCAAGCGACTCCAATTCACTCCCGACATGTTGCCCAGCGACATTACCGGTGTCTTCATTTACAACCAAAAGACGAACGAATTCGAGTTTCGGCCGGGACCGATCATGGCGCAGATCGTGCTCGCAGACGAGATTAATCGCGCCACGCCAAAGACGCAGTCAGCATTGCTCGAAGCCATGGAGGAGCACAACGTCACGGTTGAAGGTCAGACCTTTCCCCTGCCAAAGCCCTTCCTCGTTCTGGCAACGCAGAACCCAATCGAGTACGAAGGCACCTTCCCCTTGCCTGAAGCGCAGCTCGACCGCTTTCTCATGCGCATTGAGCTTGGCTACCCTCGTCGGGCCGACGAGATGACCGTTCTCGAAACACAACAGCGTGCCCAACCGCTCGATGAAATTAGCCAGGTCGTGGAAGTGCGCGAATTGGTCGAAATGCAACAACGCACGCGGGAAGTGTATGTCGATCGCCTCGTGCGCGAGTACATCGTGGAACTCGTGAACGCGACCCGTCAGCATCCTGATGTGTACTTGGGCGCAAGTCCGCGTGGCAGTTTGGCGCTCGACCACACAGCTCAGGCGCGAGCGACCCTTATGGGACGCGATTACGCCACGCCGGACGACGTGAAATACATGGCTGTACCAACTCTCGCTCACCGCTTGATCGTCAGTCCCGGAGCGGGAGTACGGAATACGAGTACTAACGACGTTGTCCTGGAACTCTTGGAGTCCGTGCCGGTGCCCGGAGCCAGGGTGTAGCGCCGGTCAAGAGTCCTCGTCTCATTGTCCTAAACAGAGTCATCCGGCCCGAAAGGACAGCAATGGCTCGTACCAGTGCGCAAGTACCCAAGAAGCGGAACTTGCTCCGTTCAACCCAAAGCAGGTGTGCGGTACGCTTGGCAGACGCCGGAGAGCAGTGGGGATGGTTTGCGGTTGCGGCGACGGCTACGGGCATCTGCGAGGCGACATTTGGGCACGAAAACATGCTGGAAGCAGGTAAGACACTGGAAGAGCGACTTGGCGCGCCCGTTGGAGCCAATGACGACGCTGAGCATATTGCCATAGCCGCCGAGCAAGAACTACATGCGTTCTTCGCGGGGGAAGGAATTTCGTTCAGCGTACCCGTCTCCCTGGCCGGTACGGCGTTCCAACGGGCCGTGTGGGAAGAGACGAGCGCCATCGCGTACGGAAAGCTCGCGACCTATCAGGAAATAGCAAGACGAATCGGCAAGCCCCAGGCGTATCGGGCGGTTGGCAATGCGCTGGGACAGAATCCACTGCCCGTCTTTGTTCCCTGCCATCGCGTGATTGCGAGCGACGGCAGCTACGGGGGGTACACGCGCGGCCTGCCGTGGAAAGAACGTCTGCTAGCGCTTGAGGGATCGGTCAATTTGGTGCAAGTCAAGTAGCTGCTCTTGACCTCACGAACGCCCCTCAGATTCCGTACGGCTTTGAGTCATCCATCTCTTGGCTTGGCGCGCTCTGCATCTCTTCTTCCCCACGCATGTGGCTGAACATGTCGTCGTTATAGAACCCGGCTTCTTCTCCCCGATAGACGGTTACCATTAGGTCTTCGCGCGGAACCTCGGCCGAATGGACGAGATGATTGTCGATTTCCTCGATAACGCCGAATTGCTCGTGCTCGGAGAGGTCTTGGAACAGGACCAAGGTACAATAGACGACCGTGTGCGCATAGTGAAGTTCAATCTGCGCAAGCTGCTCACCATTCTTGTGCACTCGATAGCCTTCAGATGAGGGAGTGCGGTACTGTCTTTCAAATACAAGCGCCGAGGTCATTTACCTATCCTTCAATATCAAGACTAATATCCAATGCCGCTGCCGAATGCGTAAGCATGCCCACTGAGATGAGGTCTACACCAGCGCAGGCCGCATCTCTCACCGACTCGAGCGTAATGCCACCTGAAGCCTCCGTGAATGCTTTGCCCCGCACTCGTGCAACCGCCTGTGCCATCTTCGCGGGCGGCATGTTGTCGAGCAGGATGCCATCCGCACCTGCCTCCAGTGCCTCGGCAACCTGCTTCAGGGTCTTGGCCTCAATCTGAATCTTTAGCAGATGATGAACTGAAGACCGCGCTCTCCTCACTGCCGCAGTTACTGAGCCGCACGCGGCGATGTGATTATCTTTGATGAGTACGCCGTCAAAGAGACCAATGCGATGGTTATGGCCGCCGCCAATGCGAACAGCGTACTTTTCCAGCAGTCGCAGGCCTGGCGTGGTCTTGCGGGTATCGACAATAGTGGCATCCGTGCCTGCCACAGCCTCGACGAAAGCCCTCGTCAACGTGGCCACACCCGAAAGGTGTCGGAGGATGTTGAGGGCGACACGCTCGCCTGTAAGAATTGCTTGCAACGGTCCCTCCACACGCAGGAAGGTCTCACCAGGCTTGAGGCATTCTCCGTCCGCGTGCAGCAATGTTGCGCGTACGGCATGATCCAGTTGAGTGAAGACCCTTGCGGCGATCGGATTTCCCGCCAGTACACCGGATTGCTTGGCATGAGCGACCGCCACACCTACTTGGCTTGCAGGGACAAGGGCTTGTGTTGTAACGTCGCCTGCGCCTACGTCTTCTGCTAGGGCTCGCCGGACGAAATCGTCGATGACATCTGATGAAATGGGCAATTGAGCACTATTCATGGCTGGTCCGTCAATTCGCCGCGATTACTTGCCAGAGACTGTTTCAGGGATATTTCACGTGCCCGGATAGATTACGATGCGATGGCGCCATGCATCACTCGATTCGGGATAGTCTTGGCGATAGTGCGCACCTCGGCTCTCTGTTCGCAAGCGAGCTGCAGTCGTCGTGAGCAGTCCCATCACCAACGATGAGCGGTATTCACATTGACGCCGCCTCCTGCCTACCGGCGTCCGCGCAAGCCATTCCTGCAACTGGCCTTCCGCCTCTCGCAGGCCCCGTTCCTCGCGCACGATGCCCGTATTGTGCCACATCAGTTGCTTGAGCGCTGGCAGGGAACTTCCTGCGCGCCTGCGGCCTGTCGACACGGGGGGAAGTGGGATGCGAACGTGTGAGTTCGGCGCGAGTGCCGGCTGATCCCTTGCCGGCATACCGTACTCCGGTACGGACACGCCTTGCGTGTCCAATACAATACGCCTCGCGAATACTAACGCTTCAAGCAGAGAGTTGCTCGCCAGACGATTAGCGCCATGTACACCACTGCACGCAACCTCCCCGCACGCATAAAGGCCGAGCAATGATGTCCGTCCATGAAGATCGGTGAGCACCCCACCCGTCATGTAGTGGGCCGCTGGAGCTACGGGAATGAGCTGGGACGTAATGTCAATACCATACCGTTGGCAACGTGAATAGATCGTGGGAAAGTGCGTCCGCGATTCCTCTGCATCCAAGTGCCGCATGTCCAAGTAGACGCAGCCACTCTTTGAACGGGCCATCTCCGTTACGGCGGCACGCGCGACCACGTCGCGAGGAGCTAGTTCGTCACGATCATGGTAGCGGCCCATGTACCGTTCACCGCAGCTATTGCGCAGATGCGCTCCCGCGCCGCGCACGGCCTCGGAGATCAAGAACGACGGCGCACCCGATTTTCGCAACGCGGTGGGATGAAATTGAAAGAACTCCATGTCCGCAATGCCCGCACCGGCCTGAAACGCCAGCGCAACGCCGTCCCCCGTAGCGATACTTGGGTTCGTGGTATAGGCGAAGAGTTGTCCGCCGCCACCGGAGCACAATACGACATTGCGGGAGCGAAATGTGTGGAATGTGCCGTCTCGCACATTTAGCGCCTCGACCCCGACACAGCGCTGGCCTTGCACAAGCAATTTCGTGGCGAGATGATTTTCGCGGATAGTTACCGCGGAGCGGCGCGTATAGCGCGAGAGGGCACTCTCGATCTCTGCGCCGGTCGCGTCACCGCGCGCATGAAGCACGCGGGGCACGGAGTGCGCCCCTTCTATAGCCAAGTTGATCTCACCATGCAAGGTGTCGAAGTTTACACCAAGGGTCATCAACTCGCGGACACAGGCGGGGCCCTCGGAGGCCATTGCCATCACGGCTTCCGGGTCGCACAACCCCGCGCCGGCAACCATAGTGTCTTCCCAGTGCAGTGCGGCGCTATCGTCAGAGGCAACTGCGGCCGCTACCCCGCCCTGCGCATATCGTGTATTTGATTGTGACAATCGACCCTTGGTCAAGATCAGCGCGGAACCAAATTGGCGTGCGTAGTGCGCGGCGTAGAGTCCGGCAATACCGCTGCCGATGATGATGTAGTCGTAGCTAACTATATTCTTACCGCCAAATTCGACTGCAGATGAATGCTGCACTCTAAGATACTTGACCCTGGTGCTGTCCTCAACTGAGAAAAGCAAAGCTTCAAACGTACGGAGAAATAGGAATTACTGTAGCCGCTTTGCCGAATGAGAAGAGGTGCGCTACAACCTCCATTCCGACTTAGATGGACTGTTTACAGAGCATTGGGTGCACCGTATACTAAATCCCAGCCTGTGCCCTTTGCTAGGGTACTGCATTACTAGAGTTCTTTTTTTTATGAGGATTCGCGTCGTTATGGGCAGAGAAGCGCAAGCATCGAAGGCTCGACCCACTACGGCAGGCATCGAGCGTTACTTGGAAGCAATCTACGCCTTGGGAGATGAAGGCCGCGATGACATCGTTCCCGGTGCGATAGCCACGGTCGCCCATATTGCGCCTTCTGCCGACGCTAGCGAGCTGTGCGTTGGCGATCAGACGGTCAGCATCAGCTAGCAAGCGGCGAACTGAATCTTCGTTCAACCTGCAGAGTAGCGTCACGCCAGCATGCGATAGAGCGGCAAGCTAGATCGCTTGTAGATTACGCTGGTTTAGCCGCAGCTCTAAAGGGACCACCAAAGGGCAGTGGGACATGCCGAAACGAGAATCGCGCAAGCGGAGAAAGTATCACGCAGCATCGAGAGGCAAAGGAACCTCGGGTGAGACGCGAGATACTCCTGCTGAACTCGATACAAGAATTGGGGACGCGGATAGTCGGCCACGGCGAGTCTTCGTGTGTATTGGCCCGTCCTGTTCCGACCAAAAGAGCCGCGGCATTTTGACCGAGCTTAAGAAACAGATCGAGCGACAAGACCTCACGAATCGCATACACGTATACACGGCGACGTGCCTCAGCCACTGCCTACGGGCGCCGGTTTTGCAAGTCTATCCCGAAGGAACGCTGTATTGCAACATCCTCCCGCGGGACGTGCGCACTATCGTGACCGAACACTTGGAAAAGGGACAGACGGTTGATCACTTTGCGTTTGATCCTTTCGCCACAGTTCGCTGGAACGATGAAATAGACTCTTGATTCAATGGGATGAGGCGGCCCATTACTTACGGTCGCCATGTGAATAGTCTATTCGCGACCTGGTTCCCTCACACAGTTGACGGCGAGATTGAAGTCTCTTCTGCCGCAGCGTGAGCGAAGTCGCCGGCGGCTTCTGACGACTTTCGACCTTGGAGAGCATCCTCAACTTCAACTCGCACCACAGGTGGAAGCAACTGCTCCAAGGCATGGCCCAAAGCCTCGCTTGCAGCCACCTCACTGAAGCAGCCTAGCGCCCAAGCCGCGTGCTCCCGCAGCATGGTGGGCTCACTTTCGTCCATGAGAATGCGACGAAGCGCGGGAATTGCCACCGGGTCGCCTGCATTGCCCAACGCAACGATGGCATTTCGCCTCAATCCCAGACGCTTCGTGCGCATGAGCGGCGTGCCCTGAAAGCGATCCTTGAACTCCTCATCGGTGATCTCCAGCAAGGGAAGCAGCGGCATGGTGGGCCCGACGCCGGGCCGCGGCAGGAAGTCGTCATCGGCATCGGCAGTCAGGTAGCGATTGACTGGGCACACATCCTGACAGATGTCACAGCCAAAGACACGTGTACCCATACGTGATCGGAGTTCACGAGGTATGCCGCCGCGATTCTCGATGGTGAGATAGGAAATACAGCGGCGTGAATCAACCTGGTAGGGAGCCACGATTGCGCCGGTGGGGCAGGCGTCAATGCACCGGGTACAACTCCCGCAATTCTTCTTTAGAGGCTCTGTGTATTGCAACTGCAGGTCGGTAATCACTTCGGCGAGAAAGACCCATGTACCTTGTTCCTCCGTCAAGATCATGGTGCTCTTGCCGTACCAGCCGACACCGGCGCGAAATGCTGCGGCGCGATCGAGGATAGGACCTGTGTCTGCGAAGAAGCGTGCAGAGGCGTGATTCGATTCCAGAAAAGACACCAGCTTTTTGAGCTTCTTCCGTAGCACGTTGTGGTAGTCCCTGCCCCACGCGTAGCGTGACACGACGCCGCTGGGACCGTGAGAGCGCGGCAAATCTGACCGCTGCTCGCCAACGTAATAGGGAAGAGCAAGCGAGATGATTGACCGTGCATTCGAGAGCAGCCAATCAGGCCGTGTGCCGCGCTCGACTCGTTCCGAGGTATACCAAGCCATACCATCGAGATAGCCGGCCTTCAGACGGGCACGGGCGGTAGCACGGGTCTCGGTGAATGGATGCGCCGGCGCGATGCCCACCGGGCGAAAGCCGAGCTTCTGCGCGAAGTTAGTGATTTCTTCCGTAGTCTTCATGTGCCTGGAAAGCACTGCTCGCTTCACTTTCACACTTCGCCAGTCATCTATACGTCTCTCCTGCCGCCTTGCTCTAGTGTAGCGCAGACGATCATGAGAATGCCGCCAGCCTTTCGCGCAATTCCGCGGCCTGCCAAACGTAGCTCCGCGTGGGCGCATGGGTTGATTCTACGAGAGGCGAAACTGCCCACGTGCTCCCCGAGCGAAAGTGCGCCCAGCACCACAATCGTGTCGCCATGCGCGGCAATCTCGGAAATCGTGCCGGACAGCCAGATCATAGTCTTGACAGCTAATCTGTATCACACGCGCCCAAGACTTGGCGCATGAGGATCCTAGAGAATTCTCAGGCATTTTTCTCGACCATAACTGAGCCAAATAAGCCCAAGAGCGCGCCGCACAGCCGAAAAAGTACACTTCAAGAACTTGACAGTTAGTCTTGACCTTCGCCAACAGCGACAGCTACAATTGTGCTTGTGGATAAATGTGGGGAGAAGTGGGGGGAAGTGTGGATAAGTCCCCTTTAGTGGGCAGGTAACTTTGTTCCTTGGCGAGTTCCAACACACGGTGGACCAGAAGGGACGTCTCGCTATTCCGGCGAAGTTTCGTGAAGAGCTTGCGGACGGCGCCGTGGTCACGCGCGGCCTTGATAAGTGCTTAGTCATCTACCCCCGCATTGAGTGGCAAGCACTTGCGGAGAAGGTCAGCCGGCTACCGCAAACCCAACCAAATGTGCGAACCCTGAGCCGCCTGCTCTTTTCGGGAGCTGTAGACCTGTCACTGGACGGTCAAGGCCGGACAATTCTTCCACAATACCTGCGCGAATATGCCGGAATCACAGCGAATGTGGCGGTTATCGGATTATACCAGCGCATTGAAGTCTGGTGTCTTGAGGATTGGAACGCGGTCAAGACCACAACTGAAGCTACAGGCGGCAGTCTCGCAGAACAACTGGCCGATCTCGGCATTTAACTTAATTATAAAGCTTCAAGCACCTACAACTCTATCCAGGTTATTCGGCTTTGCCTTTCGCATTTGAAACGTCAGGAACTGCCCCATGACCGCACAGACCGTTGCAATGCATGTGCCCGTCCTGCTACCCCAAGTATTGGAGGGTCTACGGGCGAGCAACGGTGGACGATTCATCGATTGCACCGTTAACGGAGGCGGCCACGCCGCAGGGATACTTTCTGAAAGCACTCCCGGTGGTCTCTTGCTAGGGTTGGACGTCGACCGCCAAGCACTAGTTCGCTGCACGGCACGACTACAGGGCTTCGGCAAACGGGCATTACTTAAGCAGTGCAACTTCGCCCATTTGCTTGCCGAGGCGGAACACAGCGGATTCTGCAAGGCGAACGGCATTCTCTTCGATCTCGGCATGTCGTCCCTGCAAATCGCAAATCCCCAACGTGGGTTTTCCTGGCAACAAGAAGGTCCCTTAGACATGCGCATGGACCCGACGCAAGGCCTCACCGCAGCCACAATAGTCAATACGTGGGATCAAGAGGCCCTGGGAAACCTGATCTGGGAGTTCGGCGAAGAGCGACATGCGCGGCGCATCGCGCGGCGCATTGTCGCCCAACGACGCGATCGTCCACTGACCGTGGTCAGCGACTTGGCAAGAATCGTGCAGGCTGCCTATGGGAGCGGAAGACACCGCATTCACCCAGCCACAAGGACATTCCAGGCCCTGCGCATCGCCGTAAACGGTGAATTGGAACACCTGCAGAGCGCTTTGGAGCAGGCCCGTGATCTCCTTGTTCGCGGCGGTCGCCTGGTAGTCATTGCTTTTCACAGCCTGGAGGACCGCATTGTGAAAGGGTTCCTGCAGCGCGCAGCGGGGCAGTGCATCTGTCCTGGAAACATTCCACAGTGTGTTTGCGGTCCGCGCGTTACGCTCCGCGTGCTGACACGGAAGCCCGTACGGGCTGACGAGGCGGAAATCGCGAAGAATCCACGCAGTCGCAGTGCGCGTCTTCGCATCGCAGAACGTGTTTGACTGCTTAGGAGCGGCAGATGGCACAACAAGACGCAATTCTCCCTCGACCGAACGCACGTGCGGACAGTCCTGAGCGCAAGCCGTGGTATTACGAACTTAGCCCGTTAGTAGCAGTGGACATGGGCATTCTCGTGCTATTTCTAGTCGGATTGCTCTATCTGATGCCCACGGGTCAAGTCGCTGACGCGGGCTTTCGAATTCAGGCATTGGAACGCACCATTGAGCAAGTCGAACGGGAAAACCAGCTCTTGAGGACTCAGATTGCCCAAGCCAGCGATCTGCGCACCATAGAATCTATCGCCAGAGGGCGGCTCGGCATGGTGCCGGCAAGCCGGGTGCATTTTGTGCAGGTGCCTGAACGAGCAAAGGAGCTGGTGCTGACTCAAGATGCGGAAGCAAGTGAGAAGAACTGGCCGTTCAGCACCCGATGGGACCTTGTTCGCGAGCAATTCAACGCGCTCTTCGGTGAGGAGTCTCTCAATGCCTGGTGAACCCATCAGTGCCGCGCGAATTCGCATAATCCAGGTTTTCTCGCTGATGGGGGCGTTCGTCATTGCTGGCGCGCTGATCTGGTTGCATGTCCTGGAAAGCGAAAGCCTGGCATCCCTCGCGCAGGAACAGTACCAGCGTGATACCCAGATCGTGCCCCAGCGCGGCAGCATACTTGACGCAAATCGTACACTACTGGCAACTGCAAAATACCTAAACGACGTGGAAGTAGCACCCAATGTCGTGCAGGGCAGTGGCATTTCGGCGAATGAAATCGCCAGTGAGTTGACGGAACTCCTCGGCATGCCTCAAGAAAAAATCGCCGCCCTGATTGATCAGCCTGACAAGCGATACGCTCTCTTGGCAAGGGGCGTAACTCCGGACACAAGCGAACGCATCGAGCAACTTGTGCGATCCGGCGAAGTACCCGGAATCACACTAAGCGCCGTTCCCTATCGCACGTATCCGCTCGGCATGCTTGCCGCCCACGTAGTGGGATTTTACAGCCAGAGCGGCAGCGGCCAATACGGAGTTGAAGGATACTACGAGGATTTGCTGCAAGGAGCTCCGGGACGACGGTTGAGCTCCAGCGCGCCATTCGGCGGTGAGGCAGGAGAGGCAACTTGGGTGCTGCAGCCCGCCGAACCCGGTGCAGACCTGGTCCTTACGCTGGACGGCACAGTGCAGCACATTGTAGAGAGAGAACTCGAAGCCGCATTAGAACGCTACGGCGCGTCGGCCGGCACGATTATTGTCATGGAACCGTATACCGGGGCCATTATTGCCATGGCGAGCCGCCCAACGTACGACTCCAACAAGTATCAGGAGTTTCACAGCCCGAATGAAGATGCGTACGCCAACCCCGCCATCAGCCTGTTGTATGAACCGGGTTCTACGTTCAAAGTCTTTACACTGGCCGGAGCTCTAGACGCCGGCATCATCACGCCTGAAGTCAAGTTCAACGATGTCGGAAGTATGGAGTACTGGGGCGTGGAGATAAAGAACTGGGATGAAAAGGGTCATGGCGAAAGCGATATGACCGATCTCATTGCTCGCTCTAGCAACGTTGGCGCCGTGTGGGTAGGAGACCAGTTGGGTAAAGACCTCTTCTACGAGTACGTCACCGCCTTTGGCTTTGGTGCGCCGACAGGCGTTGATCTTTGGGGCGAGGTGAATGGTCTTGTTCCTGATCCGAATTCGCGTTACTGGTATCCGTCTAGTCTTGCAACCAACGCATTCGGCCAAGGCATTGCCGTGACGCCACTCCAACTCATCACCGCCGTATCGGCCCTCATCAATGACGGCGTACTCATGCAGCCGTATGTCGTACAGGAAGTCCACACGGAAGCGGGTGTACAACGCATCGAGCCCAGAGCGGTGCGCCGCGTCGTGCGCAAGGACTCTGCTCGCACCCTCGTTTCGATGCTTGTGGAAGCGAGTAAGCGCTCAGAGAGCAAGATGCACATCGTTGATGGGTACGATGTTGCCGGAAAGACCGGCACTGCTTCAATTCCTCTAGAGACCGGTGGCTATCACGCAGAGTTGACCATCGCTTCATACGTAGGTTTTGGCCCTGTAGAGAGTCCCAGATTCGCGATCTTAGTCAAGATAGATCACCCGACCGTAGAGCCCTGGGGATCACTGGTCGCCGCGCCGGTGTTTCGCGAAGTTGCTTCCGAACTGTTCCGCTATTACCACATCCCGCGGTCAGCTCCCCAGCAGACCCTTGTGCAGGAAGGTTCAAGCTGACAGCAATGCTGCGAATTCTACCCGGGACTATTCCTGCGAACAGGGATGACGATGAACAACACGCGCGCTGGCCGGACGTTCCGCTGACCGTATTAATGCTGGCATTGCCTCTCATTGGATTGATTGCCATCTATAGTGCCAGTATTGCCGTTGCCTATGCAGAGACTGGTGATCCACACTTCTACTTTCGTCGCCAGCTCTTGTTCCTCGTCGTGGGCTTTGCGGCAGCATTCACCATGATGCGGATTGACTATCATTGGTTTGGCCGCATTCAATTTCTCGGAATCAACCTTTCCTTCTGGCTCCTGGCGGCCGCAGTCGCAGTACTGGTGTTAATGGCGGTGACAGACATTGGCCACTTGTCTCGGGGGTCCGTACGCTGGATTCGATGGGGACCGTTGAGCTTGCAACCCAGCGAATTAGTAAAGCCCGTAATTGCTCTCTATCTCGCCCAGGTCCTTGCTAGGCGCGATAAGGGAGCCAACAGGCTCGTGTACTTTCTGGCACCCACTCTGCTGGTGGGGCTCGTAGCCGCAATCATCGCTCAGCAACCGGACCTCGGCACTGCAATTATGATTTTGCTCATAGGCATGTCAATTCTCGTTGCGGCTCGCATTCCGCTTCTCTATCTTGCCGGCTTTCTTGTCGCCGGATCGTTCGCCGCTTGGTACGCTATTGTGCTGCATCCCTATCGGCTGCAACGGCTCACTGCGTACCTTGACCCCTTCAACCCTCAATATCAAGACAACGTCGCGCACCACAACGTCCAGGCCCTTTACGCCTTTGCATCGGGCAAGATAACCGGCGTTGGCCTTGGTCGGGGGATGCAGAAGTTCTTCTACATGCCCGAGCCCCACACCGACACAATCTTTGCCGTCATCGGCGAAGAGTTGGGCCTTATCGGGACACTGGCGGTGCTCTCTCTCTTTGTACTACTGGCTTGGCGAGGGTTTGGCGTTGCCGTCAGAGCGCCGGACTTGTTTGGACAGTTGCTCGCCCTAGGGCTGACGTGCGGACTCTTCGGCCAGGCGATCCTCAACATGGCAGTCGTAACCGGCATGCTGCCTTTTACCGGCATTCCACTCCCTTTCGTCAGTGCCGGCGGTTCGTCGCTTCTCGCCAGCTCAATTGCCATGGGCTTACTACTCAATATTTCGACTCAAACAACGCAAGTTACTAGGAATAAGAGCCGTCAAACCTGGCATTCCAGGCCCGACGGTGGTCGCCAAGTGTAAGGGTTACGGGGTGAATGCACACGAGTTACAGCAATTTCTGGGGACCCACCCTCGCAACGTCCACCTCATTGGGGTGGGCGGCGCCGCTATGTCTGGACTCGCGCGCATACTTACGATACAAGGGCATCAGATCAGCGGTTCAGATGTGGCTGCCTCCGACAACCTCGACACGCTGCGCGATTTGGGCGCTACTGTGCACGTTGGGCATGCGGCTGCCAATGTCGCCGGCTCCGATCTTACCGTGTTCAGCTCCGCAATTTTGCCCGACAACCCCGAGTTGGTTGCATCTGAGCAAGATGGTATACCTACGGTCAATCGTGCTGTGCTCCAAGGTGCGCTGTCACTTGAAAAGACCACAATCGCCGTCGCAGGTACCCACGGCAAGACAACGACAAGCACCATGATCACGCACGCGCTGCGCGCCAACAGGCAGGACCCTTCATACATGATTGGCGGTGACCCACAGAATTTCCCTCACAGCTCTCATTGGGGCACCGGATCGATCATGGTGATTGAGGCCGATGAGTTTGACCGCGCCTTCCTCGAACTATTCCCAAGTGTCGTCGTCATTACCGCGGTCGAAGCCGATCACCTCGATACATACGGTACGCTAGAGAACCTGGAAAGTGCATTCCGAGACCTTGTACACAAGCTGCCCGCTGACGGTACTGTTGCAACACACGCGGACAGCGTCACCTGCCGCCGCGTTGCCGCAGTAGCTGACAGTCGGCTGAGAACCTGGTCCTTGCGCGGTAGAGCCCAATGGGTCTCTTCAGAGCTCACGCCTCGCAAGGGCGACGGATATGAAGCGACGATTCAGAGTGTCACTGGGGAGCGTCTTAGCCTCTCGCTGCGCATTCCAGGTGTCCACAACGTCCTGAATGCCTTAGCCTGCGTGACGGCGCTCGATGCTGTGGGCGTTCCTGCAAGCTCGGTTGTAATGGCACTGAACCACTTTCAAGGGGTCAGGCGGCGATTTGAAGTGAGGGGACGAGAGAATGGGGTTACGTTGGTGGATGACTACGCCCACCATCCTACGGAAGTCCGGGCAACATTGCGCGCTGCAAGAGATTGGCACGAGGGCCGCATAGTCTGCGTCTTCCAACCGCACCTGCGCAGTCGAACTGCCGATCTCTTTGACGAGTTCGCCGAGGCATTTCGCGGCGCTGACGAGCTCATACTTGTCGAAATCTATCAGCCGACCGGGCGAGAAGACCCGCTGCCTCTCTCGAGTGCAGACCTTGCAGAGGCTGTAACCAGACCAGGAAATGCGCGGTACGCGGCAACACTGAGAGACGCCCTCACCCAAGTAATGCGATTGATCGAATCTGGCGATCTCATAATCGTCATGGGAGCGGGAGATATTACTGAGCTGTGCGATCCGCTTCTCGAGCATTTGCAGAATCGCATGCCAATGGAATCACCGTCGTGAGCCCTACTTCAATGCAATGCAAACGTCCGCCAACTGAGGAACCGGCTGCACAAGGATTGGCCGGTATTGCTGCCGTCGCCGTACGATCGCCGCTCAACTTGAAGCCGGCGTGGCACGAGCCTCTGGCAAGGCACACGTCGGTGCGCGTGGGCGGCCCGGCCGACCTCCTTATTCGTGTACGTTCCGAAGAGGCCCTGCGCGCATTGGCGGCAGTTGCTTACAAACAGTCTCTTCAATTTCGTGTGATTGGAGACGGGACGAATCTCATTGCCGCCGATGCCGGCATACGCGGGTTAGTGATCCGAAACCATGGCGGCAGTCCCAGTCAATGTGCTGACGGTGTTTCAATTTGGGCAGAAGCGGGGTGCTCTCTTATCAGCACAGCACGTTGGGCAGCGAGCTTGGGGCTATCAGGGCTTGAAGGCGCGGCAACAATTCCCGGAACAGTGGGTGGAGCGATAGTCAACAATGCCGGCGCGTATGGGTGGACAACAGCGGAATCAGTCACACGCATTAAGGTATTGGACCGCCATGGTGAACGCTGGATACCTGCCGATGAAATGCGTTATGGCTATCGAACCAGCATCATCAAAGAGTGTCCTGGATATGCCGTGGTGTTGGGAGCCGAAATGCGGTTGGCGCCGGGTGACGCAAGTCGAATTCTATCCACGATACAAGAGCGGTTGCAAACGCGGCAGCGCACACAACCCACTGCTCCAAGCTCCGGTTCGGTCTTCCGTAATCCTGACGGGCTTAGCGCCTGGAAGCTCATTGACGAGGCAGGAATGCGCGGACGGGAGAGCGGGGGTGCGCACGTCTCCCCGTTACACGCCAATTTTATCATCAACAGTGGCGCGGCAACCGCAGCAGAAGTTTTCGCCTTAATTCGAGAAATCGAAGAAGCGGTGAAGGCTCACCTGCACATTACATTGCAGCGGGAAATCGAATTCTTCGGCGCTTGGGAGCAATAAACCGATGTCAGCACGAGTGCAGAAACTTGAGACACCCGGCAAGGTCAGCAGTGTGGGAGGGCCCTTTCGCCTCATAGGTCGAGGGGTGCGCACATTCGGCCATCGCTGGTTCTCACTGATGATCCTATGTTCCGTTTCGATCGCACTGTGGGGAGCTCTCACCTCACCGGAGTTTCACGTGTCTATAGTTGCAATTCGGCGCATCACACCACCAACGCTTGCCGGGGATAACTCACTCGTGAAGATTCAGTCTTTTACGGGGCTCGTGGGACAATCCATCTTCTTGCTCGATCCTCATCAGGTAACGAATCAGATTACACAATTGCCTGCGGTGGCAGCCGCAAGGCTCTTTCTCGTTTTGCCGAGCCGAGCGATAGTCGAAATGGCAGAACGGCAACCGGAAGCGCGTTGGATTGCCAATGGCCATGTCTTCCTGATTTCGCGAGAGGGAGTAATCATAGGCAGCGGCGATGCTCCGGATCTCACGCTGACCTTCATCGACACCACCGGTGCGCCGCTCCATACCGGAGACCTTGTTGACGCCAGCGCCGTGGAGACGGCATTCCTCTTACAGGATCTCTTGTCGCGCTCCGGAATTAGCATCAATGCTTTCAGGTATTCAACTCGAGAGGGTCTGTCCGTCGAAGCAGCGGAGGGATGGATCGCACAATACGGCAGCGGAGATCGCATAGTTGAAAAGACTCAGGAACTACTGACAGTCCTCCAGGTTGCGCAAGAACAGCAACTCTTGCTAGACGTCATAGACCTGCAACCAAGCCGGAGTCCGACATTTAGAACATAACTGCAACAGTTGATAATGGTACTTGACAACCACCCGATTTGGGATTTGCTGAATGGCAGAATCCCAGGTATAATGTAACCATTCTCTTCCCGCAAGGTAGGTAAAGGGAATTGAGCAAGAATAATCTCATCGTCAGCCTTGACGTGGGAACGACCAAGACACGTGCGATCGCATGTGATACTGCGTCCGATGGTCTCCCGAGAATTGTGGGCTTAGGTATTGCGCCGACACACGGCCTGACTCGTGGCGCCGTGGTAGACATGGATGCCACCACCGGGTCAATCCGTACGTGCCTGGGGTATCTCCAACAGTCTCTCGGGCAAACACCACTCGCTACACATCTGAGCGTTAGTGGCTGCAATATCAGTTCGCAAATTGTGCGAGTTGAGACTGTGGTGAAGCAATCCAAAGGTGCGATTACCCATGCGGAAATCGACCATGTCTTGGAGTTGGCGCACAGGGCCTCGATACCAGAGGATCGTCAAATAGTCACGGCATTCCCCGTTGGGTTCATGCTTGACGGCACTGAAGGAATCCGTGATCCCATCGGCATGTATGGAAACGTGCTCGGCGCGGAAGTCCACATGATTACGGCCAGCGTGGGGCCAATTCGTAATCTGACGTCATGCGTCAATGCTGCAGAACTTGCTGTGGACGGAGAAATCACCGCCCAGGCCCTCGCCGCGGCAGAGGCCGTACTGTCGGACCAGGAAAAGCAGCTTGGCGTCGTCCTCGTCGACATTGGCGGCGGCACAACTGACATGGTGCTTTATACCGATGGCGTACCATGGCATACCGCAAGTATCCCGCTTGGCGGCATTAATATTACCAAGGACATCTCATATGGCCTAAAATTGCCCCAGGATGTTGCGGAAGAACTCAAGTTGCAGTACGCTACGGTAGTTGAAGAGGCACTTGACGACGAATCTGAAATCGATGCGCCTGGCTTCTATCCAGGTAAGTGGACGGTGCTCCAGCAGCGGGACATTACCATGATAGTAATGGCTCGCATGGAAGAGCTCTTAGAGTTAGTTAAGGATGAAATCCGTCGCACAGGATACTTCGACGTCTTGCCGGCCGGTGTTGTGTTTACAGGCGGCGGCTCAGATTTACACGGTCTTGAGGAGTTAGCATCAGCAGTTCTGGGTCTACCTGTGCGGCAGGGAGTAGTCCCCCTAATGCGGGGAATGAATGAGGACATTTGTCGACCGGAGTTTGCCACCAGTGTCGGCCAGATATTGTATGCCGCTAAACTTCAGCGGGCACGGGTGCGGCGCCCCATGAGCGCTGCACTTGGTATAGTGGCAGAGAGACTTGGGTCGCTCATGCGATCTCTTATTCCGATGAGTTAACTTTACGTAGGGTGGTACGCATGGCAAGTGGTGCAGAAAACCGCATTTCTCGACTTCCCTCAAGTTCGAGTGATGAATCGGGACGATTGGACCCAAGACAGCGCCAAGAATCCTGGGCCCACATCAAGGTTGTAGGCGCAGGCGGAGCAGGCGGCAATGCAGTAGACCGCATGATTCAGAGCGGTGTAAGTGGCGTTGAGTTTATTGCCGTGAACACCGATGCGCAGACTTTGATGAGTTCCCAGGCCGAAAGACGAATCCGCATTGGCGACAAACTCACGAAGGGTCTGGGAGCCGGCGGACAACCCTCAGTAGGCGAAAAGGCAGCGGAAGAAGCCTACGAAGAGTTGCAGGATGCGCTGCGCGGCTCGGACATGGTATTCATTGCCGTTGGCATGGGAGGTGGAACCGGTACTGGTTCTGCGCCCGTCATTGGCGAAATCTCCCGAAACATTGCAGCCCTTACGGTCGGTGTCGTGACACGACCGTTCACATGGGAAGGCGTACCGCGCAAACGCATAAGCGAAGAAGGCATTCGCAATATTCGAGAGCATGTAGACACGCTCATCACCATCCCGAATGATCGAATTCTAGAGATTGCCCCTAAGAATACGCCGATTACGGAAGCATTTCGTTTGGCAGATGAGGTGCTGCGCCAGGCTGTTCAGGGCATTTCAGATCTCATTACACAACCTGGACTCATTAACCTTGACTTCAATGACGTCAAGGCGATAATGCAGAATTCCGGTACTGCCTATATGGCAATTGGGTACGGAAGTGGTGAGAACCGCGCTGCGGACGCAATGCGAGACGCTTTGGCCAATCCGTTGCTTGAAATGTCCATAGACGGCGCTAAGGGCATTTTGCTCAACTTCACCGGCGGGCCGGATATGAGCCTGCACGAAGTCTCGCAAGCAGCCGAGATTATTTCCAATGCCGCCGATCCTGACGCCCAGATCATCTTCGGATCGGTTATCGAAGAATCTATGAGCTCCGACATTCAGATTACTGTCATTGCCACCGGCTTTGACGAGCAAGACATACGCCGCCCGGGTGTGCGGGGCGCTGTGGAGCCTCGTAGCCCAGATTCCGGGGATCGGCCTTCTGTCATTCCAATTGGAACAGAAGAAATCGACGAAGTCGATGCGGAGCACGACCTTGAGGTGCCGACTTTCTTGCGGAAACGCATGAACCGCCAGGACCGCTGACGGTTCTTCCGCACGCGCCACGAAAGCAGCAAAGAGGGCGGAGAGGTATTCTCTCCGCCCTCTTTGTTATTGTGCCTGCTACTTTCCCAATCCCCGGCCACACGCGTGGCGGTCTCGTTCTACCCAATCAGGCTCCCTCAGCGGGTCCCTTCTTCGTCTGCCCCGCATTGCCGAGAGGCGTCCCGCGCCGCCAATGCGCCAATCGGTCGAAGCGCACTCCATATCTTGAGTGTTCTGCGATTCCACGTCCGGGGCGGTCGCATCACGAGGTTGGGATGACGGGCAGTAAGATGTGGGAAGGATAAACCCGGTCATGGTGGACCGTCTGTCGCGCGACCTGCCAATTGTCCTCCAGACCATTGTTCTCTGCGCCGGTATTTAGGTTGCGGTCGAAGCGCGGAAAGTTACTTGATGAGATTTCCACGCGGATGCGATGACCGGCATGAAAGACGTTGCCAATGACCCAAAGATCGATCTCGTATTCGTAAACCTTCCCAGGCTGAAGGAGAGACGAGGTTTCCCGACCCTCACGGAATCGCGCGCGCACGATGCCGTCGCAGAGGCTCAGGGCACGGCCATCCGGGTGCACATCGACCAACTTAGCCGTCCAGTCGGTGTCCGGCTGGTCGGTGGCGGCATAGAGCGTCACCTTTATCGGTCCCGTTACCTCAAGTTCGCTCTGCAGCGGCTCGCTCGTGTAGCACAACACGTCCTGGCGCATCTCGATATTCTGCTGGTCGTAGGGCCCCCACGGCACAATGTGCGGCGAGCAGCAGTTGTTTCCGCCCAGTGTCGGTACCGGCGCGATGGGGTCATAGGTGAAGCCATCGGAGGGTTCATCTGTGGGCAGTTCTATGGAAAGTCCGCCGTCGCCGTTAAGCGTATTCGCAGCGCCCCGGGAATGGAAGTACCAAGGCTGCCAGTCGGTGCGGGCAAGCGGCCACTCATGCTCATTGCGCCACTCGTTGCGCCCCATGATGAAAAGCCGTAGCGGCGGTTCATCGAGGATTCCGTTTTGTTCTCCCTTCAACCAATAGTCGAACCAGCGCAGTTCCTCACCATCCAAGTCGACCATCGAATCCGCGCCAAAGTCTACTTGGCCCGTGACACGTGAAAGGGAAAGCGCATGCGGCCAGGGGCCCATAATAAGCTGGCTCTGCCGCGCCTCCGCGGAGCCCCCATGCAGCCGCAGCTCATTCCAATTGTCAAACGTGGCCTTGGAGTAGAGATCGAACCAGCCGCCCATGTTGTATGCGGGAGCGCTTATATCCTGCCACTTTCCGCTGTTGCCGGATTGCTCCCAATACTCATCGTAGTGAGGATGGCGAACCCAGTCTTTCCAAAAGTCTAGGTCGCGCCCGATCGCGCTGGGGATCTTATCCACCGGTAACGTACGAAACACGCGGCCCCAGTCTTCATACTCGATGTTCTGGGCAGTGCGACCGTGCGTACGCGAGCCCCATGTCGCCAGCACACCGACTTGGAGAGCGCCCTGGGTATATCCGGGCGAGTCGTAGAAGTCGCACGGGGCGACGCGCGGCACGATACTGGTCAGATGCGGGCTGCCACGCCACGCGGCCGTCCACTGCGTAATGCCCAAGTAAGACCCACCTGCCATACCGATCTTGCCGGTGCTCCACGGCTGCTCCGCAATCCACTCCACCGTGTCGTGTCCGTCATCGGCTTCATTCACCACTGGATAGTAGGCGCCGTCAGAGTCCCACCTGCCGCGCACGTCCTGAATGACGGCGGCGTAGCCCCTGGCCGCGAGGTACCGACCCTTTTCGATCAAGAGGTCGGTGTTGTTGCCGTACGGTGTGCGTACGAGAACGGTGGGCGCAGGCCCTGTACGTGCAGGCAGGAAAACATCTGCGGACAAAGCCACGCCATCCCGCATCGGCACTTTGGCATCAACCAGGGTCCGAACAATTGACACAATGCGTACCTCCTCGAATTCAATAAAATTGTCGCTTTAGTGCGAAGATTTGAGGTCTGAAGCGATGTTCTTCTGGCAGTTTAACATAGGACGTAGTTTCTATTGTGCGTTCACCGGACGCCCCGCTCCCGGAGTGAGCACGCCATGCTGAGCCCGTATTGCTTGCTCTGGCTCATGTTTACCTCACGGTCGTCGCGGCACCGGCGATTCTCTCATGGTCGCGAGGCTGTACGCTTGCTGATATATCCTCGCCTGATTCAATCTCGGCTACACGCAATTCAAAGGCTTGCTGCAGATTCAACCAGAACTGCGGCGTGGTGCCGAAATAGCGGGACAAGCGTAGCGCCGTATCGGCAGACATCCCTCTTTGACCATTCAAAATTGCCGTAATTCGGTTAGTAGGAACTCCGAGTGCATTCGCCAAAGCGTTGGCCGACAGGCCGAGCTCCTGGAGTTCTTCACCCAACACTTCGCCCGGGTGAACTGGTCTCATTCCATTGCTTGTACTCATTAGGACTCCTCAGCGGTGGTAGTCCACAATCTCTACATCAAACGGTCCATTATCCCCCCAGCGAAAGCAAATTCGCCATTGGCGACTAATCCTAATACTGTACTGACCCGCCCGGTCACCGGAGAGCAGTTCCAGCCTGTTGCTAGGAAGAACGGCTAGGTCGCGCAAAGAAACTGCGCTATCCAACACGGTAAGCCTGCGGGTCGCTTGTTCGGCAAATCCCTGAAAAGCGCGAACATTCCTCCCTTCGAAGAAATGCAGCGTTCTTCGATCCCTAAACCCTTGAATCATTATAACGCTTTACGTAAACAGTAAACTACAGAGGCCCCGCTATTGTAGGGATAGTTACTATGGCAAATGAAAAGACATCCGTTTCCAGCTACTAATTGGCCGGACATCTGGTCCAGCGATCACTTGACCGCGAGAGTATTGGTTATCCATCTTATATGGCCAACTGCCTCTATTCTATGGTCATTAGCAACCGTGATCGCGTGCCGCAATTTGCGGGTCAAGACTTTCGTGATGGATAGGCAGTAAAGTTGGGGCTTGCCAAACTGCATGGTATGATGGTGGAACGGAAACCACAGGATCAGATCTTCCCGATATTCCATTGACCAAGTTCAACTTACCCATGGCAACCTACTATCTAACAACCCCCATTTACTACCCCAATGCCAAGCCCCATATTGGCACGGCATTTTGTACTATCGGCTGTGACGTACAGGCGCGCTATCGCCGCTTGAAGGGCTACGATACGTTCTTTCTCACGGGTCTCGATGAGAACAGCCTCAATGTGGAGCGCCAGGCCAGAAGCCAGGGCAAGGATCCGCAGGACTATTGCGACGAAATGGCGGAGTTCTTCCGCGATCTTTGGGACAAGCTAAACATCTCCTATGACGGCTTCATCCGCACGACTGAAGAGCACCACAAGCACGCGGCACGACTCTTATTGCAGAAGTGCTACGACGCCGGCGACATCTACAAAGGGACCTATGCCGGGTGGTACTGCCTCCCTTGCGAGGCCTTCTACGCCGATGACGACTTGGTAGACGGCAAGTGCCCTGTGCACGATGCCGAGCCGGAGTGGACGGAAGAAGACAACTACTTCTTTGCCCTCTCCAAGTACCAGGACCGGTTGCTGGCATTCTATGACGAGCATCCGGAGTCGGTTTTGCCAGACTTTCGGCGCAATGAAGTCGTGAATATGGTGCGCGGCGAACTGCGGGACTTCAGCATTTCCCGTGCCAACAAGACGTGGGGAATTCCCGTACCCTTTGACGAAGAGCAGGTCATCTACGTTTGGTTCGATGCGCTCACTAACTACATCACCGGCGTTGGCTATGGGCAAGATGACGAATTGTTTGCCCGCTACTGGCCGGCGGATGTGCACGTGATCGGCAAAGACATCATTCGCTTTCACTGCGTCTACTGGCCGGCGATGCTGATGTCTGCCGGGGTGCAATTGCCGAAGACGGTTTGGGCGCACGGCTGGATCATGTTCCGAGGCCTGAAGATGAGCAAGTCCCGCGGCACAGGCGTAGACCCCTTCGAGATGGTGGACGAGTTTGGAGCCGACGCGGTGCGCTACTACCTGGTGCGGGAAATCCCGTTCGACCAGGACGGCGTATTCTCTTGGGAGAGTTTCTATAACCGATACAACGCCGACTTGGCGAACGATCTTGGCAACCTTGTGCAACGCACCACATCTATGGTTTCGCGTTACTTTGACGGGGTGCTGCCGGCCCCCGGAGACGCAACCTCACTCGACGAATCCTTAAGGGAAGTGGCGCAGCAAGCAGTTGAAGGTGCGGAGCGCGGGCTTGAGTCATGGGACCTCGACGCGGCATTAGATAGTGTCTGGACGCTTGTTACTCGTGCGAACCAATACATTGAGGAAAACGCGCCCTGGGTACTTGCCAAAGACGCCGACCAGCGGGAGCGTCTTGGATCCGTGCTTTACAACGTGACCGAAGCCGTGCGCATCCTGGCCGTTTTGCTCGGTCCGTATGTCCCGCAGACGGCGGATACCATACTGGAGCGCCTTGGCGAACCTCCGCTTGACGCCGGTGCCTGGGAGCGCGGCCTTGGGTGGGGGGGCTTAACCTCAGACCGAAGCATATCTACCGGCAAGCCGCTCTTTCCCCGCCTAGAAGTTCCCGAGTTCTCGGAAAGCACGTAGCAGGCTGCTGCTGGTTCGCCCATGACGGATACCCACGCCCATATCAACTCGCCGCGCTTTGCTGAGGACCTATCCGCAGTTGTCGACCGTGCAAGCGCAGCCAATGTTACTGCCATTGTCGTCGTCGGGGTGGACATTGCCTCGAGCCATGCGGCCGTAGCCATTGCCGAGCGCTATCCAAATTGCTGGGCGACGGTTGGCGTGCACCCACACGAAGCCGATTCCTGTACTCCGGCTACCTGGCGCGACTTGGAAGCGCTTGCGCAGGCGCCGAGGGTAGTGGCTATCGGTGAGACCGGCCTTGATTACTATCGCAAAAACGCCTCCAGGCGTGCCCAGCAGGATGCCTTTACCAAACAACTCGCACTCGCGTCGCAGTCCCAATTACCCATAGTGGTTCACATGCGGGATGCTTACGCTGACGTGCACCGTATGCTCACGCAAGCTTCGCCCATGCAGCAAGCGGTGATGCATTGCTTCTCCGGTGATAGCGTGCAAGCGACAGCACTCCTTAATCTCGGGTGCATGATATCCCTTGCGGGCCCGGTGACGTTTCGCTCTGCGGCAAAGTTGCATCAAGTTGCAAAGATGGTACCATCGGATAGGCTATTGATCGAGACCGATTGCCCCTACCTTGCGCCCGTGCCGTACCGGGGCAAGCGGAATGAGCCAGCTTACGTACGTTGCACATTGGAGTCCATTGCCCGGAGGCGCAGCATCGCGCCAGAGGACCTGGAAGAAATAACTGATAGGAATGCCCAGACGTTCTTCAAACTCCCCACCCACGACGCAACCAATTGAGGAACAGGCCTCAATTGGTCGAATAAGTGCGCCTGTGGCGGACGAGCTGGCTCAAGTTGAGGAGTTTCTCGCGTCCGTGTGGGAAGAGACGCCAAACCCAGCGCTCTCGCGCCTGGTGCGCCACATCCTCGCGGCCGGCGGTAAGAAGCTCCGACCACTGCTCACGCTGCTGTGCGCGTCAGTACATTCACCCGTGGACTCGCGTGCGGTGAAAGTGGCCGCTGCCATTGAGATTCTGCACGCGGCAACGCTCATCCACGATGATGTTATCGACCACGCGTACGTACGACGAGGCCTGCCTACGGCCAATTCAATGTGGTCCAACAACCTTGCCGTGCTCTCTGGCGACTACCTCTTTGCCAAGTGCTCCCACGTCGTGGCACAGTTGGGCGATCCGGCATTGGTGCGCATTCTGGCACGTACGGTAATGCGCATGGTGGCGAGTGAAACGACACAATTCTCGGACGTTGCGTACGTTGAGCGGCTGGAAGACGAATATTACCGGAAAGTGCAAGGCAAGACGGCGTCTCTGCTCGAGCTGTGCTGCGACGGCGGGGGCCTGGTTGGAGGCGCTTCTGAGGAAGAACAGCGTGCTCTGCGCACGTACGGTGAGAACCTGGGTGTTGCTTTTCAAATCGTCGACGACATACTCGACATTGCAGGCACCGAGGCGGAGCTGGGAAAACCCGTCGGCGGGGACCTGCGTGAAGGAACTATAACGCTCCCCATCGTTTTTTTCTTGCGAAGCAACCCAAAGCATGCCGCCTTGACCACATTGCTGAAACAAGAAGCCGACAATGACACAATTGTGTGGGAAGCAGTTGAAGCAATACGCACGTCCGGCGCGATAGACCTGGCGTATTCCAAGGCCAGGCAGTTTGGCCAACAGGCGCGCTCCGCGCTCATTGACTTGCCGTCCGGTGTTAGTCGCGATTCTCTCGACATGCTCATTGACTACGTGGTAGAACGACGACAGTGAACCAACAACGCCCAGAGTGAAAGGCTTTCACATGGCGCGCGTGCTGATCGCGGAACTCCAGCAAGAGACGGCGACATTCAATCCGCATCTTACCCAATATGAGGACTTTCGCGTCGTGCGCGGCGCCGCAATCCTGGAAGAACTACAGGGCACGAATACCGAGATTGCAGGTGCGCTCGATATCTTCGCGGAATACGGCGACGTCGAATTAGTCCCAACTATGGCGGCCTGGGCCGTGCCCCATGGGCCGGTAGCCGATGCCGTACTCGATCGGCTGATCCAGGAAATCATCAACGAAGTGAAGCAGAATAGCGATGTAGACGCCGTGTTCCTCGTGCTGCACGGCGCCATGGCCGGCGAGACTGAATTCGATCCGGAAGGCAGGCTATTGGAAGAGGTGCGGGCGTGCGTGGGAGCTATTCCTATTGTCGCTTCTCTGGACTTCCATGCAGTCATCACCGATCGCATGCTTCAAACGGCCGACATTATGGTTGGCTACCATACTTACCCACATACGGATTTTTACGAGACGGGAGTGCGAGCGGCACGAAACCTCATGCGCCTGTTGAAAGAGAACGCCGTCCCGACCACCGCCCGAGTGAAGATTCCGCTGATGGCCCGGGGCGATGAACTGCTTACGGACTCCGGCCGCTTTGGCGATGCCATTCGCATGTGCCAGGCGCTCGAAGACTCACCGGGGGGACTAGTGGGCAACATTTACCTTTCCAATCCCTTCACCGACGTGCCCGATCTTCAGTCTTACGTCATAGTGTCAACGGACAACGATGAGGCGCGGGCCAAAGCGGAAGCCGAACGAATAGCCGCATTTATGTGGGAAAATCGAGAATTGTGGACGGCTGAACTGACGCCGCTTCCCGAAGCGGTTGCCCAAGCACAGGAAACTCCCGGCCTCACCGTATTTTCCGATGCCGCCGACGCGACGTCCTCCGGCGCGCCGGGTGACAGCAATGCCGTGCTGAGAGAGTTGCTGGCACAAAACTACGATAGACGGGCTCTCATACCGCTGATAGACGCGCCCGCCGTGGCCGTCGCATTCGAAGCCGGGGTCGGGAGCACCGTTACCCTTCAATTGGGTGGAACCATGGATCCCGGACGCCACACACCGTTTGCGGTTTCAGTTTATGTAAAGAGCTTGCATGACGGTGAGTTCGCCTATGAAAACGGTGTAGTCGAGCAAGCCGGCCGCACGGCGGTGCTCGCTATTGGTAACATCGTCGTGCTCACCACGGAACGTCTGATTTTATTTGTAGGCCGCAGAGTCTTTCAAGCGTTCGGCCTGGAACCGCAAGATTTCTCACTGATCGTTGCAAAGTCCCCCAATGGGTTCCGCACGTGGTATGAATCGATTGCATCCCGCATTGTTCACCTAGACACACCCGGTTCCGCGAGCCTCAATCTCGAGTCGCTGCCCTACGAACACTGCGTGCGCCCCATCTATCCCTTGGACGAGAACGTGGTCGCCACCTTGCGCGCCGGCTAGCTCGCCGGAGGGCGGTCCTGCATCTCTTGCGGGGCCCAATTTGCGCACAATGCACGTCAAGGAACTATGGATTCACAACAAGAAAAACCGAAGTACGTGCGGCGCATGTTCGACGCCATTGCGCCCACGTATGATTTCATGAACACGGTCATGACCGCGGGCGCGCATCATCTGTGGAGACGTACCACGGCACGCCAAATCGTCGCGGATGACCCTCGGATTGTCCTGGACCTCGCATGCGGCACCGGCGACCTAAGCTTCGCAGTGATGCAGGAAGCCATGGCGCCCTGTACGATTCTGGGCGCTGACTTTTCTCCGCCAATGCTGTCGCTGGCACAAGAAAAGCACGAGCAACTTACTGAGCATCGCTTCCCAATAGCGTTCATGCGAGCGGACGTGCTTGCCTTACCGTTGCCCGACTCCAGCGTTGACGTTGTTACCAATGCGTTCTTGCTGCGCAACCTCATAAACCTTGGCGAGTTCTTCGCCGAGTGCCACCGCGTGCTGCGTCCGGGCGGACGTTTTATCACACTGGAAATCACACACCCACCATACCCTGGGTTTCGCGGCGCCTTTGAATTGTACTTCAACAATGTCGTTCCGCTGCTAGGAAAACTGCTAGTGCGTCACCAAGAGGCGTACACCTATTTGCCTACGTCGCTACAGGCATTCCCCGATGCGCCGACTCTGGCCCTAGCCTTGCAAGAGTCCGGATTTTCGGAGGTTTCCTATCGCTATCTAGGGTTCGGCACGGTAGCAGTGCACAGTGCTAATAAGGTACCCTAATAACAACGGTAGCGGAGTGATCGCCCCCCTGTCCACAAGGAGAAGCTTTCAAATGAAACAACGTCTTGGTCTTGCGTTCATGCTCGCGTTCATGCTTACGCTTCTCGGTGTATCTACCGCCTCCGCGGCTGACTTTCGCACCGACACCACAATCACGATAGGTGCAGGCGAAGTCATCGAAGACGATCTCTACCTGTTGGGCACGACAATCATAATCGACGGCACGGTCAACGGTGATGTCCTCGCCGCTGGGAACACAATTAAAATAAACGGCACCGTGAATGGAAACGTGCATCTTGCCGGTCAGGACGTCACAATCAGCGGCACGGTCTCGCAAGGCGCGCGGGTGGTCGCCAACAACTTCTTCTTGATGTCGGGTTCGGTGGATGAAGATCTCTTGATCATAGGCAATTCAATTGCCATCAGCAGTGACGGAGTAGTTGGCCGCGACTTGATATTGACAATATCCACATTGACACTTGACGGAACCGTGGAACGTCGCGTTGCCGGTGTTGCCGAAAAGGTCACACACAACGGAATAATTGGCGCAGAGGTTGACATCAGTGTAGAGGATTTAGTTATCACCGATGACGCAAGCATCGGCGGGGATCTCATCTATCGTTCCGAGAAAGCAGCTGAGATTGCTAGTGGCGCCGAAATTGGTGGCGAAATAGCAGGCGAGATGGTTGAAGAGGCGATCGATATCGATCTCGGCGTTGCGTTTGACCCGATTATTGTAGGAATAGTCGGCCTCATCACGGCCGCCATCTATGGAACTGTGCTGCTGCTCGCATTCCCCCGGCTAACGGTCACAGCGTCCAATCAACTCCTTCAGAACCCGTTCATGAGTATCGCAATGGGAATTGTCTTCCTGGTAGTCGTACCGATTGCTGCCATTCTCGTGATGATCACGGTCGTTGGCATTCCACTCGGGCTGATTTCACTCCTGCTCTACGGCATCGCACTCTTTTCAGCTCAGGTGTTCGTCAGCTTGACTATCGGCCGGCTAATCCTAAGCTTCATTGCCGACGGTAATCGACGCCTCGTTCAATTCTTTGGGCTGCTAATCGGGTTGCTCATTCTCTTTGGTTTCTCGTTCATTCCTTACGCCGGGCCTTGGGTACCCCTTGTCGTGGTGATTCTTGGTTTTGGCGGATTGATGATGGCGATAGGTCGGCTGCGGCATGAGCCGGTACGTGGCACATCGCAGCCTGCTGAGGGATAGTCAGTGCGGAATGGAGGAGTCGCCGCGTCTGTGACGAAGTCAGCAGATTCTACGGTGACTGATGTGGGTTTTGCGACTCCGTCAACGCAAAGCGAGTGGGACACGCCGGTAATTGCTTGGGGTGGAGAGTTACTCCAAAGCTGGGCTTGGGGAGACTTTAAGTCACGCACAGGTTGGGAAACATCTCGTCTACTCTGCCTGCGTAATGGTCAACCCATCACCGCCGCTCAATGGTTGCTGCGACGTGTGCCACTGTTGGGTTCACTTGCTTATGTGCCGCGGGGGCCGGTTGGAGCGAGTTGTAATCGAGAAGCGTCACTCGCCCTGATCCGGCGAGTTGCGGAGGAAGCACGCCGCGCAGGCGCATTTGCGCTCTGGGTAGAGCCTCCCTGGGGAGCGGGCCAAGGTCCGGCGCTTCCCGCCGCATTCGCCGCCACACCAGACTACATTCAGCCGCCTGCAACCGGTCTCATAGACCTTCGTCCGCCGAGCGAGGATGTGCTCGCCGGATTCCAAAGCAGTATGCGGCGCAACATCCGCTTGGCCGATCGTCGGGGTCTCGTAGTACGCCAAGGGCGGACGGAAGCAGATTGGCGGGCTTTCTATGCGCTGCTCACCGAGACCGCGGCCCGGGACAACTTTGGCATTCACACCTGGCCGTACTTTGCAGAGATGCGCGCTACCCTCGAGGCCACAGGTGTTGCTGCGCTGTTTGTGGCCGAATTCGGTGGCAAGCCGGTAGGGGGCCTTCTACTCACTTCGTACGGCGGTACAGCCTCTTACCTCTTCGGCGCTAGCGCTACACAGGAACGGGACCTGCGCATCGGGCACGGACTGCAGTGGCACGCTATGTGCTGGGCGAAGGACAATGGCTGCCACACCTACGACCTGTGGGGAATGCCGGCTACACCGAGCCCAACCGACCCCCTGGCAGGGGTCTACAGATTCAAGCGAGGGTTTGCGCCAAGAGTTGTCAGCTACGCGCCCACAGTGGTGGCGGCGCTGGATTCCCGCCGCTTTTGGATCTGGCGGCAACTGGCGCCACTGGCACGCAGACTCTTGCCCGGATTCTGAGATCATCTCGTACACAATGCCATTGGCAGGTGGGGTGCATTGTCATCAGTTGCCCTAAACTGCATCTCGAATGTCTCGCACGCAGCCTGGTCGCAGGCATTGCAGGCATTGCAGGCGTTGCCGGGTCAGCACTTTCTCCAAACCTGGGAGTGGGGCGAGCTCAAGGAGCGGTTTGGCTGGCAAGCCCAGCGTTACCTGTGTGAGCAAGACGGTCAGACTGTGGCTGCTTTCACCTTGCTGACCCGGCGCATTCCTTCGTTGCCGTGGGCCATTGGCTATGTCCCAAAGGGTCCCTTGCTTGCTTATGCAGATACGTCGTTGTTTGGCGCTGTGTTAGATGAAATCGTCACTGCTGCGAGAGCATCACTTGCAATTTATGTAAAGATCGATCCTGACTTTTCCGAGGAGAACGAATGCGTGGCGCAGACCTACAACGAGCACGGATGGCACGCTAGTGATGAGCAGATCCAGTTTCCCCACACCGCCACGCTTGACTTAGGTCTGGGGCAAGATGCGCTGCTCGCGGCAATGAAGCCAAAGACCCGCTATAACATTCGCCTCGCGGCCCGCCGCGGGGTCGAAGTACAACAGACAACCGACTGGCAGACCCTGTTCAATCTCTATGGGGAGACTGCGAGTCGTGACGGCTTCCCAATCCGGGAAGCAGGCTACTATCATGCCCTGTGGTCTTCATTTCAACAGTCCGGCCAGGGTGAAGGCTTCTTGGCGTGTGTCGACAGTGAGCCCGTGGCAGGGCTTTTCCTCATGCACACCGGCAACACGGGCTGGTTCTACACCGGCGCTTCCTCGCAGCGGCATCGCGACAAAATGCCCAATTACCTCCTGCAATGGCACGCAATCCAATGGCTGATCGATCGCGGCTATCGCTGGTACGACCTGTGGGGTGCGCCTACCGTGATGGACGAGCGAGACCCGCTGTGGGGAGTGTACCGATTCAAGAGCGGTTTCGGCGCGGGCTATGTGCGCCGTCTCGGAGCGTATGACCACGTACTCAACCGCCCCGGATACGACGTGCTCACCCGCATCATTCCCCGTATCCGGCAGCTTCGCCGCAGTCTCGCCCGCTAAATCCCCCTGTGCGCAGCCATCACTGCTTGACCGCTCGTGCGGGGTAAATTACCATGCGCGCAAAGACATAGGAAGTGGTCGAGGAGCAGATACACATGGCAAGAATCGCCTTCATCGGCGCAGGGAGCGTGACATTCGCACGCCGCATTCTCACCGACATCCTGACGTGGCCCGAGCACAGCGAGAGTTCGCTGGCCCTGATGGACATCGATGGCGAAACGCTACAAATAACCGGCAAATTCGTGAAGCGGCTCATCGCAGAGCAGGGGCTCGGCGCCACCGTCACCGCCACGCAAGACCGGCAAGAGGCGCTCGCCGGTGCGGACTATGTCATCACGGCGATAGACGTCGGCGGGCAGCCGCTCCGCATGAACGACTGGCAGATTCCCGCCCAGTTCGGCGTCTATCAAACGGTGGCCGATACGATTGGACCGGGCGGAGTCTTTCGAGGTCTGCGCACTGCTCCTGCACTCGCGGCTATCGCACATGACATGGAGTCCCTTTGCCCCGATGCCCTGCTCATCAACTATGCCAACCCCATGAATATCAACATGTGGCTGATTGGCGCTACAAGCAACATACGCGCTGTTGGCCTGTGCCATAGCGTTCAAGGCACGGCCGCAAGACTGGCCCAGTATTTAGGCATGGAGCCGGACGACGTGTCCTATTGGGTGGCCGGCATCAACCATCAAGCGTGGTTTCTTCAGTTCCACCACAACACATTTCGTGGGCAGGACCTGTACCCACGACTGCGGGCGGCAATGGATGACCCCGAAACCTACGCCAGAGACAACGTTCGCTTCGAGGTCTTACGCCACTTCGACTACTTTGTCACCGAGTCGAGCCACCACATGTCGGAGTACACGCCGTGGTTTCGCCGTACCGCGGCCGACCGCGCGCGTTACATGCCTGAACACTTGAAGCGCTGGGCGGAGGAGAACAACGTCGAGCGAGACGACAAGGGGCAGATTTTGGATGAAGAAGCGCAGATTCGGGAGTCCTTCATGTACGCCCGACAGGAGCGGCGCGAAGACTACTTTGCGAACCAACAGAAAGATTTGGAAAGCCCCGACCCACTTCCCTTCAATCGCACGCACGAATACTGCTCGTACATTCTCCATGCTGTCGAAACAAATACACCTTATCGCTTCAACGGCAACGTGCCGAACACCGACTTGATTTCCAATCTTCAATCCGGCTGCAACGTAGAAGTGCCGATCCTGGTGGACAGCGCGGGCCTTCATCCCTGCTATGTCGGCAAGTTGCCTGCTCAGTGCGCAGGCATAAACCGGACAAACATCAACGTCCAGGAACTCACTGTTCAGGCGATTTTGGAGCAAGATCGGCGCCACGTGCACGAGGCAATCGCATTGGACCCGCTCACGACAACCCGGTGTTCGCTGGAGGACGTGCGCGCCATGACTGATGAGCTCTTCGCCGCCAGCGAGGCGTATTTGACAATCTAGCTACGATGCGGGGGAGAGATCATTGCCAGCTTGTATTGCATTAGAGACAATCGAGCGAGAAGCTAGAACCAAATCATCTCAGAGCATGAAGGCCAAGGGGTATTGGGCACGTCATGAGTGACGATCGCAGCTTGTCCTCGCCAGAAGAAGCGCAGCGGCAGCAAGATGACGCGTTAGAGGCAGCTTCAACCATTGATGAAACTCCAGAAGGATTCCCAATCTGCCAGTGGTGCGGGGGCGCTATTACGGAGAAGGAAGACCTGGTCGTCGCAGTAGATGACATGGGCGCTCCCACCCAGATTGCGCCGGTAGGATATACTGCCCCGCGCACCTATGCCGCCTTTCACCGTGAATGCCATATCGAGTTTTCAGAAGAACCACCCCCAGAGCAAGACGCGGATACCGCTGGGTTTTGGACGCCGGTAAATCTGCTGATCGTCGGAGTGAGTGTGATTGCGATCCTTATCGTGCTGGCCTTTGCCGTTCTCCCGCAATAGCACGTCGCCAGACGTACGTGAATTTTAGCGAAACCGGGGAGTGGCAGATGAGCAGGGCACACTTGACGACCACTCACCTATGACGTAGACTTCATCTGTACTATGCGATGCATGGGTAGGGGTAGTTTATCGTTGAACCATGCGCGCAATTGTAGTAGAGTAAGTTCAGTCGTGTGGTCATGCCACACAAAGCTGGTGAAAGTAGCGAATTACACAGAAGGAGTTGCTGCAAGTGGCTAGTGTAACTCTTGAATCCGTCTCTAAGCGCTTTGGCGAGGTTGTTGCGGTAAGCAACATGAACCTGGAAGTCAAGGACAAGGAATTCCTCGTCCTCGTTGGGCCTTCCGGCTGTGGCAAGTCGACGACATTGCGCATGATTGCCGGCCTGGAGGAGATTACGGAAGGTAGTCTCTTCATCGGTGACCGGTTGGTCAACGACGTGCCGCCGAAGGACCGAGACATCGCCATGGTGTTCCAGTCCTACGCGCTCTATCCGCACATGTCAGTATATGACAACTTGGCGTTTGGTTTGCGCCTGCGCCGTACTCCTAAGAAAGAGATCGACCGCCGCGTGCGCGAGAGTGCGGAGATGCTTGGCATTGGCGAGCTCCTCAACCGCAAGCCGCGGCAGCTCTCCGGTGGCCAGCGGCAGCGCGTTGCACTGGGACGCGCCATTGTACGCGACCCCGCCGTCTTCCTAATGGATGAGCCCCTTTCAAACCTGGACGCCAAGCTGCGCGTTACGACGCGCGCCGAGCTCATCAAGCTGCACCGGCGCTTGGAAACCACTACCATCTACGTGACTCACGACCAAGTAGAGGCCATGACGATGGGTCACCGCATTGCGGTGATGCGAGACGGGGTTCTGCAGCAACTCGATACGCCGCAGAACATCTACGACCATCCTTCCAACATGTTCGTGGCCGGTTTCATCGGCAGCCCAGCCATGAACTTCCAAGAGGCCACGCTCTCCGGCGATGCTGACGAGATGTGGGTAGAAACCGGCGGTTTCAAGCTCCGCTGGCCTCCTGACAAGGCAGCCGCACTGGCAAAGGTCGACACGGACAAGATCTACTTCGGCTGGCGGCCTGAGGATATGTTCGACCCACGCTTCCGCCCCGCCGCCCTGGACGTGTCGCAAGGCAACTCCATGACTGCCCGCGTCGACGTGGTTGAGACCCTCGGTTCTGAAATGTACGTCTACTGCCTCGCTGGCGACATCGACTTTGTTGCCCGGCTCGACCCGCGCGCTGAGGCGATCGTTGGCCGCGACATCGAGATGGTGGTTGACGTGGATAATTGCCACGCCTTCGACATGCGGACGCAAGAGTCGATCTTCTAGAGAGACGCTATTAGTCCCGCAGAAATGCTCCCTTAATCGGGAATGTCCGGAAGAAATTTGAAAGAGGAGCCAGGAGAAATTCTGGCTCCTCTTTGGATTCAGGTGCTGTTTGTGCTGACTAATCTATCAGATGGCAGCGACGTGGTCATGCAATTAGGAGCGAAGGGCCGCGAAGAGTTTCTCGCAGTGGTGCCCCGTACGGAAACGCTGCACAGCCTTTCCGATGCGAGCAGGACTTGAGAGTGCCCAGCCATAGACCGGCAGCACGTGACAGCAGGGTTGGAGGGGTGGGCGAACCCGAAGCTGGCTACCGTCAGCGCGGCATTCCTAGTGGAGCAAAGACGAGGGCTAGACTGGCAATTCCCACAGCGCGTACCACTTGGACTGGTCGGCTTCCAATGGCAGTTCGCGATCAGCCACCGCCTGCATGCGTAATTCAAGCGCATTGTCCCGCGTGCGGGAGCCGTTAGGAGCAAACGGATAGAAGGATCCACGCTTATAGTTGTAGATCCAATACATCCCCGTGCCCGTCATATCCTCGAAGTGAAACGCTGCCGCCAGGAGCTGATCTCGGAAGCCATGTTCGGAAAGTGTCAAGCTGACCATGTGAATGGTGGTGACCAAGTCCTCGAAGTCGGGGTCTTCGAGCACGACCCAATGATAGCCAAACGAGTCTTCCTTGATCAGGGTATCCGTGCCGGTCTCCTTGCCGCTCACCGCCAGCAGTTCGGAGAGTTCACGCTGAAGGCTTGAGAATTGGCTTGACGATAGAGAGCGAAAGCAAATACCGGCGCTGCCCTTGCTCTGTAAGCCATTGGATGCGGCAAAGGCCAGCGCAGCGGTGGAAATGCTCATCAGACGTTCCAAGTGGGAGCGAACCGGGCGACTGCGGCCCAGCAGCGCGTCCAGGAACTTCACTACGCTTGCTCCATCTGCTGCTCCAGCGCAGCGAGACGCTTGAGGCGATTCTCAAGGGAGGGGTGGGTTGAGACCAGTTCCATCAGCGAATTCTTGCCTACGGCAGGCATGATGAAGAATGCATTCGCACCTTCCACCTGACGCAAATCATCTTTCGGAATACGTTGCATGCGACCGCTGATCTTCAGCAGAGCAGATGAAAGATGCGATGGAGAGCCCGTAAGCACAGCGGCGCCGCGGTCAGCGGAGTATTCGCGATAGCGAGATAGCGCCCGGATCAATAGAAAGCTAACGATCCAGACGAGCACAGCCACGAAATATACAAGGATGATCGCGCTTCCCTGGTTGTCCCGGCCCCGGCCGCCAAAACCGCCAAAGAGACCCATATACATGCCAAACCGCATGATCATAAACGCCAGAGTGGAAAAGAAGCTCGCCAGCGTAATCACCATGACATCACGGTTCTTAACGTGGCTGAGTTCGTGGGCCAGCACGGCCTCCAATTCGTCGCGATTCAGTTGGTGGATCAGGCCGGTCGTCACCGCCACGACGGCGTGCTTGGGGTCCCTGCCGGTAGCAAAGGCATTCGCCATGGAGTGTTCAACCATCGCGATGCGCGGTTTTGGCATATCCGCCATAGCCGCCAAGCGTTCTACCATGGCGTGAAGATCCGGCGCTTGTTCCGGAGTCACGTCCTTTGCACCCATGGACCACAGAATCATCTTGTCGCTGAAAAAGTACTGCGCTGCCATCATGGCGCCGGCGAAAGCGAGCATAGTCATGGCACCCGCACCCAGCGACCAAAGCGCCGCCAAGAAGAAGACGTAGACGGCGCCAAGGAGGAGGATCGTAATGAGCATGCGAATCTGCAGTCCACCATCCCCGATCCACTTTTGCTTCATCAAGAATCTCCTTAAGAATGTTGTGAATTCTTACTTGAGTCTTTCAAATTTCGAATGGCCATAGCCAGACGTAGGGAGGTCAGGAAACGATGTGCGACGATACGTAAGTTTCGTTTCATCATTAAGTATACTCCAGGCATTGCTCCTTGACTACGGCAACGAGCCATGGCGCGCACCGGCCAAGCCCCGTCCGGCAGCCAGTATGCACAGTTGCTGGGAATTTGCTACAGTAGAAGCGTTGAGACAATCTTCGCGTGGCTTTTGTTAGTGCTGAGAGCGCAAGAACCTGCCATCATGAGCATTGCAGACAACATAGTTCACGTTTGCCGGCGCATCGCAGAGGCGGCGGAGAGAACAGGGCGGGAGCCGTCTGACGTTACCTTGGTAGCGGTCTCAAAGGGCTTTGGCATTGAGACCATCGAGCAGGCAGCCGCTGCCGGACTCTCAGTCTTTGGCGAAAACCGCGTGCAGGAGGCGGCAGAGAAGATTTCAGTGCTTCCTTCGTCCCTGGAATGGCACATGCTCGGGCACGTGCAATCCAACAAGGCCAAGCAAGCTGAAGCGCTTTTCGACCGCATTCACTCCGTGGATAGTGTCCGGTTAGCCAACGCGCTCGCACGGCACGCAGCAGACCAAGGCCGCTGCATACGGATACTCATCCAAGTAAACGTAACCGGGAAGGAAAGCCAGTTTGGGCTCCCTCCCACCGACGTACCGGCGGTTGCCCGCAGCATCGCGGCGTGTACGGGCATTCGAATTGACGGCCTGATGGCAATTGCGTCCTTTACCGAAGATGAGGTAACGCTGCGCGCGGAATTTCGCGCGCTGCGGCAACTTCGCGACACGCTTGAGTCTATCGTCCCCGACCACCCGTGCCGAGAGCTCTCGATGGGCATGACAAACGACTATCCGATTGCCATCGAAGAGGGGGCTACAATCGTGCGAGTTGGGCGGGCCATTTTCGGTGAACGTCCGCTGCCTCAGTCGCGGTACGAACCAAAGAAAGTTTTGCAGGGAACGTAGTTGGGAATTCAGATCGTATGACCCCGATAGTTTGCACCTTCATAGAGTTCCTCACCTTAGCGCTGATCTTTGCGATCATCGCGCGGGCGCTCGCATCATGGTTCGTTCAGGATTCGAGCAACCCCATTGTTGCGATGCTCCACGACATTACCGAGCCGATTGTCGGGCCGATACGGCGGCTCATGCCAAGTACCGGCATGATTGACTTGTCTCCGTTGATTGCCCTGATCCTGCTTCAAATTCTGCAGCGAGTCTTGGTCTCTTTGATTTGCCCTTGACGGATGTCGCCCCCGATTCTGGACATAAGAGATTCCTCTCGTGGCTGCCGGCTGGCTGTACTTGCCAAACCACGAGCGCGCCGCACGGAGATCGCAGGTATTCACGACGGTGCGCTATGCGTTCGCTTGCAGGCCCCTCCGGTGGACGGCAAAGCTAACGAAGAGTTGCTGCGGTTTCTCGCTGACAAGTTTGGGGTGCCAAAGGCTGCCGTCACACTTCGCCAGGGAGTTTCGTCGCGACGCAAGGTGGTAGCTGTAGAAGGCGTTAGGGCTGCTACTATATCGCGCTGTATCAACGCATTACAGACGGGAGAGTAAGACGTGCTGCAGACCCCGCGAGGCACAACCGATGTCCTTCCCAGCGACCAAGCGTACTGGAGCTACGTAACCGCTCACTTCAAGAGCATCTGCAACTCCTACGGCTATGGCGAAATCCGCACGCCGGTCTTCGAGGACACGCGGCTCTTCCAAAGGACCGTGGGGGAAGGCACGGATATCGTTGAGAAAGAGATGTACACGTTCTCAGATCGGGGCGGCGACAGTCTCACCTTACGTCCCGAGGGTACGGCGCCGGTGGTGCGGGCCTACCTGGAACACGGCATGCATCGCTTGCCCCAACCCGTAAAGCTTAGTTACATTGCGTCGATTTTCCGCTACGATCGTCCCCAGGCGGGACGATTGCGGCAGCACCACCAGTTCGGCGTGGAGGCGCTGGGAGAAGAGTCCGCCGCCATCGACGCCGAAGTCATCAGCTTGCTCTTGAGTCTCTACCGCAGCGTTGGGCTGACCGAAGTTTCACTCCAACTAAACAGTATTGGCGATGCGGCTTGCCGCCCGCAGTACATCGCAGACCTCGCGGCATACTACCGCTCGCACGTGCATGCTCTGTGCGAAAACTGCCAGACCCGCTTGGAACGTAATCCGCTACGCCTCTTGGACTGCAAGGAAGACTCTTGCCAACCCTTCATCGCAGAGGCGCCGCACACCTTGGATAGTCTCTGTACAGACTGCGACACCCACTTTGGCGCCCTGAAGCGGTCACTGGAGGCTATGAAGATCAGCTACACACTGAATCACACGCTCGTGCGGGGTCTTGACTACTACACGCGCACAGTCTTTGAGGTCTGGCCGGAAATGGTGGGCCGGCAGAGCGCCTTGGGGGGCGGCGGCCGCTACGATGGCTTGGCGAGACAAATCGGCAAGCGCGACCTGCCCGGCATCGGCTTTGGCACCGGCATCGAGCGGATAATTCTCAACCTGCAGCGCCAGGGCATAGCACCAACGGACGAAAAGCAATTCAGTGTCTATGTGGCAACACTTGGCGAGCAGGCCGGAACCTACGGCACCGGCTTGGTTGACGACTTGCGGCAGCGGGGAATTCGCGCGCTCACATCCTATAAGCCGCGCAGCCTCAAGGCCCAGCTCCGCCAAGCGGGAAACTTTCAAGCAGAGTATGCCGTGATAGTCGGCGACGATGAGCTGGCGGAAGGTCAGATCTTGCTGCGGGACCTGGGGGCGAGCTCGCAAGAAAACATAGCAGCACCGGACGTCGTAGCAACGCTTGAGCGGCTACGCGCTAACGGAAATTCCAGCTAAGTAGGTGTCTTTGGAGTTGCCTAGCCGGCACTTGCAGTCGGCAGGCCGCCCGTCAAACGGGAACGCCGGCGAGCTCTTCGACGAGCTCGACATTCTCGTCAACCTCTGCCTTATTTTCCATGCCCAGCACAACCGCGTCTACGCTGGGAAGATCGAGCACGTACCCAAGCGCCCGTCGCCGATCGTGCAGGAGCTTGCCTGCCCCGTAGACTTTCATGCCGTAGATGCCTTTGCCGCGCGCAGACATCTCGTCCATGACGGGAATCACCTCTTCGGGTGACGCATCCATAGACACGCCGTCATAGTTGATCCGGGCAAGCACAACTTCTACCCACGGCGAAACTGCTGCGAGCCTAAAGGCTGCGAAGTCGTGGCACGAGACGCCGACTGCCCGCACCATGCCTTGCTCCCGGCACTTGCTGAGCGCCTCCATGGAGTCCGCATAGCGCGTCGTCCAGTCGTGCTCCGTAAGGCAGTGCAGCAGCACGATGTCAGCATAGTCAGTGCCCAATTCGCGCAGAAAGCGCTCCACGTCGCTCCTAACCCCATCCGGGGTTCGCGACGTGGTCTTTGTCGTAACGACCACCTGATCGCGAGGCAGCACGCGCAAAGCCTCACGGACGTGGGGATGGGAACCGTACTGATCGGCCGTGTCCCAAAACCGGACGCCGGAGTCATAGGCATAGCAGAGGAGGTCTATCAACCCTTCCGAGCCAAGCTGCCGCGTCTGATTCGACGAACCATTCCAGCCTACCGTCCCAGTGCCGATGCATAGCCGGGAGACTTCGATTCCGGAATTTCCGAGCACAACTTGCTGCATGATAGTCAACTCCTCTCTTAATGCGAATTCGCATCCATTCTACCACCCAATGCCTTTCGCTGCTTTACTGCCGGCGCCTACGGTACGACGTATGGCAGCGCCAATTGCACCACAATGCCGAACGACGCCCCACCGACAATTAGCCAGATTGAGTTGATCTTCGTGCGCCACAGCAGCACCAGGGCGAGGCCCGCAGCGGCGACGGTGGGAATGTCAATGAGTGCCGCCTGCCCGAGGAAAACTGCCACGGCGGCCATGAGTCCCATCGCCGCACTGACGACACCGTCGAGGACGGAGCTAAAGAACAACGATTCTCGCAGTCGCGGAATCCAGGGGTTAACTGCCGCTACGAACAGAAATGAAGGCAGGAATATGCCCACGGTAGCCAGTCCACCCGCCAACAGCGCCCCTTGGATGGAGCCAAGATACTCAAGTCCAACGACATACCCAATAAAGGAGGCGGTCGTGAAGAGCGGGCCGGGCGTGAGCTGTCCTACAGCCACGGCATCGAGCAACTGCTCCTCACTCAGCCAGCCGAGACCCTCGACAAAGTCGCCATGTAGGAACGCCAGCAGCACGTAACCACTGCCGTACAACACGGCGCCGATCTTGAGAAACGTGAGGAAGAGCTGAACGAGACCGAACGGCGCCGCAACCGGGGCGAGCACCAAGCTTGGGAATGCCAGAAGAGGCTTAGCAAATGGCGAGGCCGCGCCGAGAGCAGCGAATGGTACCGCGATCTGACCGAATCTGCCTCTGATGCTCGGCAGTCTGCGCTGCGTTGAAACAACAATTGCCGCCAGCACGCCGCACCCAAAAAGCACGAGAAGCTCGTTTATGCCAAACAGCGCGAGCGCCCCCGCGGCCAGCCCAAGCGCCCCCAGCGGTATGCTGCGCCATGCTGTGCCTAAGAGACCAATCAACGCGTGGATGACGATCGCAATGACAACCGGCTTGACCCCATAGAGAATCCATGACGCCTGCGGCAAGTGGCCGAATGTCGTGTATCCCCACGCCAGAGCGGTTACCATGGCCGCCGCCGGCAGGATGAAGGCGATGCCGCCGCCAATGAGACCGCGCCAGCCTCCGCGGAGCGAAGAGATGTGGATCGCCATCTCAGTGGAATTAGGTCCGGGGATGAGGTTCGTGGCCGCCCACAGGTCAACAAACTGTTGCTCCGTGAGCCATTGCTTGCGTTCCACTAACTCGCGGTGCATCAGCGCCACATGCGCGGCCGGCCCGCCAAAGGCAACGCACCCGAGCACGAAGAAGTAGGACACTACCTCACGCAGACGTCTCTCTTTGCTCACCAAACGGCGCTACCTAACTTTTTATGTCAATTCTTCACGGGGTTGATTTCCGGCTGAGTAGATAGGACGATGGTGACAAACGGCCAGCCAGTCGTCAAGCAAACTGAAGCCCACTATTGCGAACGGAGGCAGAAGGTGACAAGTATGGCGCTCTCTAGTAGTGTAGATGAGTGCATGCACAGTTTTCCGGGAGACTTGGATGTCGCGAAATGTCCGAGTGGCTGTCTGTTCTACGCCACTCCGCGTGCCTGACGGCTCTGACGCCGAGAAGCTCGCGTACAACCTCGACACTGCAGAAGAACTCATCGTCCGCGCAGCAGAGCGTCAGGCTGATATTGCCTGCCTTCCCGAAGTCTTCCATGTGAAAGGCATCAGTAGGGCCGGTGAGGCCGGGAAGTGGTTTGAGGACGTGCCGGGTGGCCCAACTTTCAGCCGCATGTCCCAGATAGCTCAGCGGTACAACATCAACGTCGTAGCGCCCATCTTGGCCATCGAGGAGGGTGAACGCCGTAACTTGGCGATGGTCTTTGACCGAACAGGTGCATACGTCGGCGGGTACCAAAAAGTGCATCTCACAGAAGTTGAGAGTGACGAGTGGGGCATCATACCGGGACGCGATTGGCCGGTATTCGATCTTGACTTCGGCAAGATTGGGATCACGATTTGCTATGACGTGAACTTCCCTGAGGGATTTCGCATTCTTGCCCTGCAGGGCGCCGAGATCATCTTTCATCCTACCGTCTACGGCATGTATGGCGAGGTCGGTTGGGAAGCGGTCATCAAGGCACGTGCAATAGACAACTGTGTGTACGTATGTCCCGTAAACAACGGCATTGAAGATGACGCGCCCTGGATGCCCGGCATGTGCCTGAATCGGAGCAGTGTCATTGGGCCGGACGGCGTTTTTCTGGCGGACTTGGGCCGCTATTGGGGCATGGCGGTAGCCGAGATTGACTTGGACCGACCACGCATTGTTCGGAGCATGGGGGCGTCCGGTGAAGCAAATTTCCGGGAGAAGATGTGGGAACACCGTCGGCCCGAGACTTACGGAAAACTCTCAGAACACGGCCATTGGGTAGAGAACGGTTACCCGCGCGAGACAGCCGCTGTTGTCCAAGCAACGGATAAGGAGTAGTCGGTCATGGCACAACAAACTGCAGTACAGTTCACAGAATCCCTGGACCTCTTTGCCCGCGCCCAGGACGTAATTGCCGGAGGCTCTCAGACGGCAAGTAAGCGGCCGGGCGCATATGCCTATGGCTCCTATCCAATTTACGCATCGCGCGCTCGCGGCTCCCACATTTGGGACGTTGACGGCAACGAATACATTGACTTCGTAAATGGGCTCGGCCCCATTGTTCTGGGATACTGCTACCCGGAAGTAGACGCCGCCATCGCCGAGCAACTCAACAAAGGCATCATCTACGGATTGCTGTCCCCACTGGAAGTGGCAGTAGCTGATAGCCTTATCGATGCCGTTCCTGCCGCGGAGGTAGTCCGCTTTCTCAAAGGCGGCGCCGAGGCGAACAACGCTGCTGCACGGATCGCCCGCGCGCACACCAAGCGCGAGATCATCCTCAACAACGGCTATCGCGGCTGGTCGGACGGTTGGAATGCCGATCGCAATGATGGCGGTATTCCAGTCGCGCTGGAGCCGTACGTGAAGTCATTCCGCTACAACGATCTCAACCACCTCGCGGATCTCTTTCTGGCTTACGACAACAAGGTGGCGGCAGTTGTCTTGGATGCGGCCTCCCTCGGCAAAGAGCCTGAGCCCGGTTATCTGCAGGGGCTAAACGACTTGGCCCACAGCAATGGCGCACTCGTCATCTATGATGAGATCGTGACCGGTTTTCGCCTTGCCATGGGTGGAGCGCAAGAGTACTTTGGCGTTACGCCGGATCTGGCTACTTTTGCGAAAGCCATGGCGAACGGCATGCCGCTCGCTGCTGTGGTCGGCAGCAGAGAGGTAATGCAAACGGCGGCGGACTGCATGATTAGCATTACCTACGGCGGCGAAGCGCTGTCGCTCGCCGGGGCGATGGCGACAATGAATGTCATGCGTGAAAAGAATGTGCACGAGCATCTCTACCGGACCGGCGAGCTGCTGCGAGACGGCATAAACGAAGCAGCACGACGCGCCGGCGTGGCCCTGGAAGCCTACGGTCTGGCCCCTATCGGCGGCGAGAGATTTCTCGACGCCAAAGACGCTGAAGAAGATGCACTCATGTGGCATTTCCTCCTCGCCGGTTGCGCCCAACGCGGCTTACTTATTCGTCGCGGCGGCGTAAACTTCATAACGTATTCTCACACTGAAGACGACGTTGCGCAGTCAGTTGCCGCGGTCGAGGATACCTTGCACGAGCTGCGCCGCGCGCGCGAGGGCGGCTCTCTGGCACGTGCCGCAAGCGAAGCTGCTGCCACGTCGTGATGGAACCCAAACTCAGTCAACGCTTAACCTGATTGGACCACCATGCTGATACCCTCGGTCATCACCATCCACATGGATCCCGTATTGGTCCAGCTTGGCCCCATCGCGCTCCGCTGGTATGGCTTGATGTACGTGCTGGGGATCATGGCAGGTGTCTGGATCATTCGCAAGTACGCCAATCAGTGCGGTATCAATGACGATCAGATCAATACGCTCTTCTGGCCGGCGGCTATCGCAGGATTTCTGGGTGGGCGAATCTACTATGTCATCCAGCAACCCCTCGGCCCGTATCTGCAGCAACCTTGGCGCATCCTTGCCACCTGGGAAGGCGGCATGGCGTTTTATGGCTGCATCTTTGGTGTGGTGCTAGCGCTCTTGATTACATGCTGGCGGACCAAAATCCCACACTGGCGCGTACTCGATGCCGCCGCGCTGCTGGCGCTTCCCGCGCAAGGAATCGGCCGCATCGGCAACATCGTCAACGGTGATGTGATAGGCTATCCGGCGGAGTTACCTTGGGCCGTTCAATACACGCATCCGGCAACGTTTGCACCTAGTACTTCAGTTACTTACCATCCTGCAGCCATTTATGAGTTGCTGGGCAATGTGCTGATTTTCGCAATTCTCTGGCCGCTGCGGCATCGTCTCCGCACGCCCGGGATGGTATTCGCCCTCTATCTGGTGGGATATTCCATCGCACAGATCATCATTTTCATTTGGCGGCTGAATGAGATCGTCATTTGGGAACTGAAGCAAGCACAGGTAACCGGCATCATCGTCGCCGCCGCCGGCATCTTGCTGGCAATTTGGCTACGTCAGGAAAGTCGGAATAGAGACGCGCAAACAGCTTAATTCTGGCCTGCGGCCAGGGAGGAGCCACAAACGCAGACATGTCGAGAACTTCACGCACTCTTCTTATCCTCATTGTCTTTGTGGGCGGCATTTCAAGTTTAGGGACGGAGATTGCTTTGTCCCGGCTCATCGCCCCGTTCTTCGGCACATCGCTCTTCGTTTGGGCAAACGTCATCGGGTTTACGCTTCTTTACCTGACATTAGGCTACTACCTCGGCGGCCGTTTGGCCGACCGCTATCCCCGGGAGGAAGTGCTCTACCAGTTGACAGCGGTGGCAGCGGTACTGATTGGTGTGCTGCCGTTTGTCTCCCGCCCCATCCTGCAATACTCCCAGGTTGCATTCGCCACCTACTCTCTTGGCGTCTTTTGGGGTTCACTCTTAGTGGTGTTGCTCCTGCTGGCGGTCCCCATTACGTTGCTCGGTTGTGTTTCGCCCTTTGCGATCCGGTTGTCCCTGGAAGATGGAGACGTGCGGCAATCAGGCAGCGTGGCCGGCCAGCTCTATGCAATCTCGACCGTCGGCAGTTTGCTCGGCGCATTCTTGCCCACGCTCGTGCTGGTCCCAAACATCGGCACGCGCAACACGTTTCTCGCGTTTGCCTTCACGCTGCTCATCCTCTCAATCATCGCCTTAGGTAGAAGGAGACTCTATCCGCTTATCTTCGTGCTCGTGCTTGTGGGGCTGGCAATTGTGCCTCAAGTGACGATCAAGCCTGCGGAGGAAGGAGTCGTCATTGAAGAAACGGAGTCGGCGTACAACTACATTCGCGTGATCGAGCTCGCAGACAGCACGCGCTTGCTCGAGCTGAATGAAGGGCAGGCGACGCACTCGATTTATCATCCTGAGCAACTGCTTACGGGCGGACCCTGGGACTACTACTTGGTCGCGCCGTACTTTGCACCCAACGTCGCACCCGCCGACCTGCAGCACGTTCTCATGATTGGGCTTGGCGCGGGCACGGTGCCCAAGCAAATGACGCAGATCTACGGGCCGATTAAGATTGTCGGCGTTGAGATCGACCCCGAAATCGTGGAGATCGGGCGCAAGTTCTTTGACATGACGGAACCAAACCTCGAAGTGGTGGCGCAGGACGGCCGCTACTTTCTCATGACGGATGACCGCAAATACGACCTGATCGGCACCGATGCCTACCAGCAGCCGTACATCCCGTTTCAAATGACTACGAAAGAGTACTTCGAACATGTGCGGGACCGGCTGACTCCGAACGGGGTAGCCGTTATCAATGTCGGGCGCACGTCGACAGACTTTCGTTTGGTGCACACAATTGCCGGTACGATGAAGGCGGTCTTCCCAAACGTCTATATAATCGACATTCCGGGGACAATCAACAGCATTGTAGTTGCCACGAATCAGGCAAGCTCGCCGCAAGACTACCTGGAAAACATACAGCCCCTTCTTGTCAGCCAGGACGTGGACGACCGGCTGCGCATAGTACTCTCAGTGGCATCCGAGCATTACCGCGAACTCACGACGGTAGATACCCAGACGTTCACCGACGATTTGGCTCCGGTCGAGCAATTGATCCACACCATGATCCTCGACGTTGCACAGGGTGAGTAAAAAAACAGCTTAGCGCGCATCAGTTTCTCTATGCGACCAAGCAGAGTCAAGTTTTCCCGCCGTGCCACTGAATCAAAGAAGCCAGTTGACAAATGCGAGTCAACCGGCTTCTTCCTATTCGGTGCATCTCTTGCGAGTAGCTTACCTAAGAAGCAGTCTGCAAGAGGTCGGCTTCGATAGCCTTGAGCAATTGCGCTTTGGGGCGAAAGCCCACGACCCTCCCAACCTCTTGGCCGCCGCTGAAGAAGATGAGAGTTGGTATTCCTTGAACGCCTAGCCGCGTTGGCGTTTCCAAATTGTCGTCCGTGTTGACCTTGGCAAAGACTACCTTGCCTTCAAGCTCATTTGCCAACTCTTTGACGATCGGTTCAACCATCTTGCAGGGACCGCACCAGGATGCCCAAAAGTCTACGACTACAGGCAGAGCGGACTCTGTAACGTCACTTGTAAAGCTATCATCCGTCACGGTAATTGGCTCAGCCATTGCTTCCTCTTTCTTGTCTCGTCTAGGACCGCAGTTGCTATTCCACTAGTTTCACTATGACAGAGACCATAGAGAATTTCAACCTGTGTATGTTCGCACCGAGCATGTACTCCGGTACCAATTGTGTGCCCGGTTGAAGACGTTGGACATGCAGAGTACAAACTGCATCCACGGTTGCCTGTGAGCTAAATGGTCACGCTCCGTTCATCCCACACGTAGCAGGAGGTGGTCGTACGTCAGGCAACAGAGTCCACGCGCTTTCGCTACGACGACGGAAAAGATGCAGCTTGACGTTTGCTTGCCCCTACACAGCAGATTTGGTAGCATTGTGAGCTAGAAATACAACCCCCCTTCCTCTCTCCCAGCTCAATGTCCACCTTAGACTCACGAACCCTTTGGCAAACTGTTCTCGGGGAACTTGAACTCGAAGTGCCCCGCGGTCAGTTCACTGCCTGGCTCCGAAATACGCATCTCATCGATGCCAATAGCTCTCCAGTTAGAGTTGGTGTGCCGCATACCTTTGCCAAAGAGGTGGTAGAGCGGAATTACCACGCTCTGGTGCAGCAGATACTGGCACGCCTTTGCAACCGGGAGGTCACGGTCGTGTACGAGGTGTCCTCATCCGTACCGGAGGCCATGGGTCAAGACACTCCTGCAGCCAGTGTGACGGCTGCTACGCCAGACTCCCAGGAATTAGAGCAGACACAACTGCGGCGAGGTAGCGGCACACAAAGCATGGTGAACGAGAGATTTACGTTCGACCGCTTTGTTATCGGCGCGGGGAATCGATTGGCCGCCGCCGGAGCGCAGGCCGTGGCGGAACGTCCGGCGGATGCATACAATCCGCTCTTTCTCTACGGTGGCGCAGGTCTGGGGAAGACCCACCTGCTCCATGCTATTAGCAATTATGTAATGCACTCGCAGACTGAACGCCACATCGTCTACGTCACGTGCGAGACCTTTACGAACGAGTTCATCCGGGCGATTCAAAACAAACGCATCGATGAATTTCGCGACCGCTACCGCAGCGCCGACATTATCCTGATTGACGACGTACAATTCCTCGCCGGCAAAGAGCAGACCCAAGAAGAATTCTTCCATACATTCAACGCTTACCATGAATTCGGCAAGCAGATTGTGCTTTCGAGCGATAGGCCGCCAAAGAGCATCGAGACTCTCACCGAACGCTTGCGGAGCCGCTTTGTGTGGGGTCTCATTGCTGACATCCAGCCCCCAGACCTGGAAACCCGCATTGCAATCCTCAGCGAGAGAGCCGAGGAAGAACATGTGAAAGTGTCGGATGATGTCCTTGAGTTCTTAGCCAACCACCTCGTGAGCAACGTTAGAGAGTTGGAGGGCTCGCTGACCCGCCTCTTGGCGTTTGCGAAGTTAAACGAACAAGAGCCAACGCGGGACTTGGCGATGGAAGTCCTGGACGGTCTACTCTTCAATGTCCGGAAAGACGCCTTTACACCTGAACAGATCCTCGATGCCGTTGCTACGCACTACCGGGTACCGGTGACGGACCTCGTCGGTCCCAAGCGCGACAAGACGATTGTCCGTCCGCGCCAGATTGCAATGTATATAATGCGGGAAGAAACCAAGCTTTCGTTGCCGGAAGTCGGCAGAGTACTTGGCGGCCGGGATCACACCACCGTGATGTACGGCTGCGACAAAATTGGCAAAGAACTCGAACAGAGCACTGAACTGGAGCAAGAGATAGCGAGCGTGTGGCATATCTTGCGGCCCGCTCGGTAAAGTGCTGCTGTGCCGGCGAGTCCGATTACTGCCGTTTCCATTCCTGAAGCAATGACACGACCGGGTTATCCTCGATGGCGGGGCTTCTCAGCAGCAATTCTTCCTAGCCAGGCAACCGGACCCTGCCCGAGACTGTCCCCGTCCTCTCCTATATGTCGCCATCCCCGAAAACCGGTGCGAAGCAATTCCTCCACCCGGGCAGTCTGCCGTTGTCACGGCGGCGAGCCCTCATCGATCCACGGTGCCACGATTGCAGCCCTGGAAAAGTCCGATCTCACCTGCAATGACTCAAGGCGAATCTAGATCCAAGCTATCGGCCCTCTGCAACAGGCTCCATCAATCCGCAAGGCGAGGCAAGTCTTTGAACCCCAAACCCCCACTCCTAGTTCTTGCGACCGGGAACCCCAATAAGGTTGTTGAACTCCGGCACCTCCTGCAGGACGTCTTCATATCGCCCGTAACCGCCACCGACCTGGGACTAGCATTGCCTGCGGAGGAACCGTACGCAACCTTTCGGGAAAACGCAGCGCACAAAGCGCTGTCTGTCGCGCGGCAGACAGACCTCCTCGTGCTGGGTGAGGATTCAGGGCTCGAAGTTGACGCGCTCGATGGAAGACCCGGTGTACACTCAAAGCGCTACAGCGGCCCCCAAGGAGATGCAAGAGCCAACAACGACAAGTTGCTGGACGACCTCAGAAACGTACCCTGGCCACAGCGCAAGGCCCGCTTCCGGTGTGTCCTGGCGCTGGCATCTGCCGATAAGGTACTGTTTACTGCGACCGGGGAGTGTGCAGGGATAATCGCGAACGAGTCCCGCGGCAGCGGAGGCTTTGGCTACGACCCACTGTTTTACTTGCCGGAACGGAACCGGACCATGGCCGAACTCTCGGCCAACGACAAGAATCGGATCAGCCACCGTTCCCGTGCCCTTGTGAAAGCACGGGCATTCATACGACAATATGCTGTAGAAGCCGAGGCGCCGTGAGGGATTCCCATGCGGGCGGCCGGGCCGGACACACGGAGCTAACGCAAGCCGCAGAAAGACTTCGACCGAGAGGAAAAACAATGTCAGAAGAGTTAGAAGCCAAACATGAGCGCATCGCCCAATTTCTCGCGGGACAGAGTCTCGACGCTCTCGTCCTCGGGCGTGTGGCGAACTTTGCCTGGGCGACAGGCGGACGCGACGGCTTCATCATGGTTGCCACCGAACATGCCGCGGCGCACCTGATCTACACTGCCGATGAGAAAGCCCTGGTGGCGGATCGCATTGAGATGCCGCGATTTCAAGGCGAAGAAGGTCTCATGCCACCTGAGTGGACGCCGATAGCACCCTACTGGCACGCCGACCGGGCCCAAATGGTCCACTGGAACACGGTGGCCCAAGGCAAGCGTACCGGCGCCGACTCCGACATCCCGGGCGCGCAGAAGCTCCCCGGTGACATCGCGCGACTGCGCTATCAACTGCTGCCTGAAGAGATCAAGCGTTATCGCGCGCTGGGCCGGGCTGCCGCGCACGTGCTCGAGTTAGTTGCCCACGAGATCGCGCCCGGCATGTCAGAACATGCGATTGCCGGCGCAATTGCCGGTAAAGCCATCGCTCAGGGTCTCCAGGCGGCATTAACGCTCGTGGCGACCGATGAGCGCATCTTCAATTACCGGCACCCCATCCCTACGGCAAAGTCGCTGGATAAGTACGCCATGCTTGTGCTGTGCGCGCGCCAACACGGCCTCATCTGTTCAGTGACGCGCTTTGTGCACTTTGGGGAAATTCCCGAGGAGATTCGGACAAAGTCAGCCGCCTGCGCGCAGGTAGACGCAGCCTTTATCCTCGGTTCGGTGCCGGGCCGCCCGGCGCGCGACGTCTTTGCCGAGGCCGTGAACGAGTACACCAAGGCCGGATATGCGGACGAATGGCGGTATCACCACCAGGGTGGGGCGTGCGGCTACGAGTCACGCGACTACAAGGCGTCGCCTGTGAGCCAAGAGGTAATTCTTGAGAATCAAGCCTTTGCGTGGAACCCGAGCATCGCGGGCGTAAAGAGCGAGGACACAACCCTCGTAACCGCGAGCGGGATCGACGTCCTCACCGCCGCTTCTGCCGATTGGCCGATGATTTCAGTGGAGTGGCAAGGCAAGACGATTGAACGGCCTGCCATCCTCCAACGATAGGACGCGACGCATTGCAGTCAACACCGCCTTCTTTGCAGCAGTCTGAGCACGACACTCCCAAGCCCCCGCTGGAGTGGCGCGGCATTGGGGTTTTCTTGGGTTGTGCTTTCGGTGTGACGTGGGGAGTGTGGGGGATCGTCTTCCTGCTGGGCGGCCTTGAGAACTTGCTTGTCTTTACGGTGGGGTCTCTGCTTGCGATGTGGGGACCGGGCGTAGCCGCCATATTCTGCAGCCGGTACATCACGCCCATGTCCAAGCGCGACCTCGGCCTGCAGCGCGGCTACCTGGAGCGCTACGTCAGCATCTACTTCTTCGTAATTCTCTTTCTCGTTGCCGCGATGGGCCTTAGTGTTGGACTGGGCCTTCAGGAGGTCAATGCCACCCTTGAACCGCTGAGCAGCGAAATTGCAGACCAACAGTACCCCTTCAACGATCCGATTCTGGTGGTGTTCATCAACATCATAACCGCCTTTACGCTGGCAGCAATGATCAACAGCCTCTTTGCGCTCGGTGAGGAACTTGGCTGGCGCGGCTACTTGCTGGCAAAGTTGGCGCCGCTCGGCATGAGCCGCGCGAGTTTACTTATCGGCGTCATCTGGGGAGTGTGGCATGCGCCGGCCATCTTCATGGGCTACAACTATCCCGGTCACCCGCTGTTGGGCGCCCTCTTCATGGTCTGGTTCGCGATTGGGTGGAGCGTCATCTTTACATGGCTCCGCCAGGTGACACACAGCGTGCTGGCTGCCGCTTTCGGTCACGGCCTCCTCAACGCCGTCGCCGGACTTCCACTGCTCCTTCTGCTAGACACAGATTCTCTCATTCGGGCGCCGCTTGGCATCACCGGCCTCGTGCCGCTGACATTGCTGGCAGTGCTGGTCTTCGGGCTGCTGCGAAGACAAGAACGCGAGGGTGTGGAATCGGCGGCGTGAGCTCCCCGGGAATGGGAAATGGAATTGCGAGCCGCAAGGCAAAAGACTTCACGATTCGCGCCACGGTCTATGCCAACGCCCATTGCGGTTATCCGGTTCACTCTTCGAACTTCGGAAGGGTTGAGACTGATCCCTCTGACGCTTCGAATGGCGTATCCGCTGCAGTCGAGAGAACACCAAGTCACCCGAAACTTCCGCGCGGTTCCAGCAATGACCTTGCGCTAGGACACTGCCCAGAATACCTCGCATAATTCGCTTACGCCTGGTCGGCAAACTGCATTGTATACAGTTTGAAGTAGCTGCCTCTCCGCCGTAGCAATTCCTCGTGGGTGCCTTGCTCTACAATCTTGCCCCTATCCATTACGATCACCTGGCTGGCATTCTGGATGGTGGACAAGCGGTGGGCGATTACGAAACTCGTCCGTCCGCGCATAAGCACTTTCAAGGCTTCCTGTATCTGCTGCTCCGTTTCGGTATCCACGTTGGACGTAGCCTCATCGAGCACGAGAATGCGTGGGTCGGCGAGGAGTGCCCGCGCAAACGAGAGCAATTGCCGCTGACCGATGGAGAGTTGCGTGCCGCGTTCGCCAACCATCGTTTCATAGCGGAAGGGCTGCGCCTCTAGAAAGTCATGGAGACGCACCGCTTTGGCAACCGCTACGATCTCCTCATCGGTAGCATCGAGCTTACCGTAACGGATATTCTCACTAACGGTGCCCGAAAACAGAAACGGCTCCTGCAGAACGAGTCCAATCTGGTCGCGCAAGCTCTCGACGGTGACGCTGCCAATATTGAAGCCGTCGACGGTCACCGTGCCCGACCGAATGTCATAGAAGCGGCAGAGAACATTGATAATGGACGTCTTCCCCGCGCCGGTGTGTCCGACGATGGCGAAGATCTCTCCCGGTTTCGCGTCCAGCGATATGCCGTGCAGCACAGGCGTACCCTCGACGTATTCAAAGGCAACGTTTTCGAAGCGGACGTGGCCGCGCACTGCCGGCAGGGCCCGGGCATCCGGCGCGTTCACAATGTCCGGCTTCTGGTCCAGCAGTGCAAATACCCGCTCGCTGGCAGCCATAGCCGACTGCATCTGGTTGAAGCGCGCAGAGATGCTCTGCAGGGGCTGGAAGAACCGCTGCACATAACTCAGGAAGGCAACAAGGATCCCGAGTGTGAGGGTGCCCTGGACGACTGCCACGCCGCCAAACCAGATGATGATTACGATAGCGACCGAATTTATGATGCTTACGGTTGGCGAAAAAGCCGCGGCGAGTCCGTTTGCCTCTAACGTAGATCTCACGTACCGATCGCTCAAACCCGTGAACCTGCGCAAATTCTCAACTTGACGAGAGTACGCTTGGGTCACGCGTACGCCCAGGATGCTCTCCGCAAAATACCCATTCATTACGCTGCGTTCTTCACGGGCCTCGCGCCACGCGTTGCGAGTCTTGCCTTTGAAAAAGAAAGCCACGGCAATGAGGCCGGGGAAGACAATGAACGTGAAGAGTGCCAGTTGCCAGTGCATGTATAACATGACAAAAAGGATGCCCACCAAGATGAAGAGATCCGTAGCGGTGTTCACGATGCCTTCCGTAACGAGACGGTTGATGTCCCGCACGTCGCTTGTTACACGTGTGATGATCCGCCCGGCGCGGTTGCGGTCGTAGAAGCCCAGCGAGAGACGTTGGAGGTGCTCAAAGAGGCCCTGGCGCAGTGAGAAGAGCAACTGCTGGCCCAGCCAGCTTATGATCCAGCCGCGCGCTCCCATGGCGCCAAAGAGCACTAGTCCGGCGGCGAGATAGAGTACGGCGAGAATATCAAGTCCGCGCAAATCGCCACTGGCGAGCGGACCGTCGATGGCCAGCTTGAGCAAGAAGGGACGTAGCACGCTCGCTACCGTATAGATGAAAGTGACGATAACCCCGCCTGCTATTTGCCAGCGGAATCCTGCCGTGTAACCGAAGAGGCGGGCAATGATCTTGAAGTCGATCTCACCCTTAACCTGCTCCTCCTCGTCCACCGGCTCTGCAGAGGGCTTGTTGGGCGCCTTGCGGTTTTCGTTCGCGGAAGGCGGCGGCTGTTTGGCACGCTCAGTCATGTGCTGTCCCGTCATCACTCTGGACCCAGCCGGCCTCGCGTGCAAGCGCGGCCATGCGCTCTTGATCCTTGAGCTGGATATCATAAATGCGCGCGTAGAATCCCTCTCGTTGGATGAGTTCCTCGTGCGTGCCTCGGTCGACAATACGGCCATCCTCTATGACGAGGATGAGGTCCGCATCCTTGATCGTGGAGATGCGTTGCGCCACTACGAACATCGTGCAGTCTTTGGCGTATTCCTTTAGGCCCTCATATATCCGGTATTCCGTCTCCGTGTCGACGCTGGCGGTGGCGTCGTCCAAGATGAGAATCGGCCGCCGCAGCAGCAGCGTACGCGCGAGCGCGGTACGTTGCCGCTGACCGCCGGACAGGCCGGCCCCACGCTCGCCAACGCGGTGTTGATAGCCTTCTGCAAACTCAGTGATAAAATCATGGGCTTGGGCGGCTGTGGCCGCAGCCACGATCTCATCCATGCTGGCATCGGGCCGGCCGTACGCGATGTTGTTCGCCAGCGTGTCCGCATAGAGGAGTGGCTCTTGGAGCGCGATCCCAATCTGCTCCCTCAGGGACTCCTGCGTAACGTCGCGCACGTCGTGGCCGTCAACTTTGACCGCACCCTCCTGCACGTCGTAGAACCGCGCAATCAGGTAAAGGAGCGTACTCTTGCCACTGCCGGTGGGTCCCACGATGGCAATCATCTTGCCTGACGCGGCTTCAAGATTGACTTCATGCAGCACGGAGTGGCCGCGCTCATATGCGAATGAGACATCTTCCAGCGTTACTTGCCCGTTGATTGGCGGAAGTTCATGGGCACCGGTCAAGTCCCGCACGGGCGAACGTGTGTCGATCACGCCAAAAAGGCGCTCTCCGCTCGTCATACTGGAAGCGATACTATCCATGATGCCGGGGAGTTGCTGGGTCGGCTGCACAAGCATCTGAAAGTAGGTGATGAATGCCACGAGCGCGCCAATTGACAGTTCGCCTCCAATGACGAGCCGACCGCCAAGCCATAGGACGATGACAATACCGGAAACCGCAACCATATTCATGAGCGGGCCGAACGTCGAATTGAGATTAACTGCCCGCATCATGAGACGCACCAGTTCGCGCCCCTCCCGCTCAAACTTCGCCTTTTCGTGCGATTCTCGCGCAAAGGCCTTTACCACGCGCGCGCCGTTGATAGCTTCTTCCAACGTTACAACGACACGCTCACGCTGTTGCCGAATCCAACCGTAAGCGGGACGCACACGCTTGTGGTAGACCCACGCGGTCACGCTCAAGATGGGGAGAAGCGGCAGCGACCAGAGAGCAAGCTCGCCACTGAGCCAGAACATGATAGAGAGCACAATTGCATAGCGCAGGAAGGTATCGAGGATATTTATGATGGCTTGGGTGCCGAATCCCTGCACCAGTTCGATATCGCTCAAGGCGACGGATATCATCTCACCTGCCTGAATCTTGTCGTGAAAACCAAATGAAAGATGTTGCAGGTGGTCGTAGAGCTGCGAGCGCAGATCATACCCCGTCTTTTGGGAGGTGGCGGCGGTGAAGAATGCCTTGCCAAAGAGAAAGAGCGCCGCAAGTATCGCCACTGAAATTATTGCGCCGCTCATGACCCCAATGAATTGTAGGTCTTTCTTTACCAGGCCATTGTCGATGACTTCCTTGAAGAGCGTAGGTGCGACCAAGCTCAGCGCCGTACTTATGAGCCACGAGCCATACGCCAGGAAGGCAAAGCCACGGTGGCGGAACGATGCAGCGATGAGTCTACGGAGAATCTCCATATGGCGGCCTATGCCATCTTTCTAAAGGGGTTGTCTGCCTGCAAAGCCGGTATGCAATTCATGCCAGAAGCGTATGTCGTCCTCGCCCTGCTTCCAGCAAAGATAGACGACCCGTCCATCGCGCTCCGCGGGGAAGTCCACCAGACCTTGCTCGACGTCCTTCAGCACTGCGCCCGTTCCCACGATCTCCTTGATCAACGACTCGGCCTCATCCCGCAAGGCTTGGATTTCGCGCAAGTGCGGCAAAGACGATGCAGACTTCGACCTGGGATGTCCGTTGCTGCGCTGCAGCGAGGGAGGATATTCCTCTCCCTCGGCATACTGTCTGAATTGAGCGTAGATCTCTTGCAGACGGGCGACAGCTTCGCTCACGCGCGGCAAGATGGCATTGGCTTCTTGCAGCGTGAAGAGCTTGAGCGGCGGGTCGGCAGGCGTCTCTTGAAACGACATTGACAAAGGGAGGGAATTGCAAACACTAAAGGGGACGCCTACTATCGTTGCATAGCGACTCGTCAAGGTCAAGGCTGCTATTCTTACTACGAACCTTGTTAGACTGTCGCACGATTGCTAGAATCCAACTATGGATCGCATCACGCTTGAAAACTATCGCTGCTTCAGAGAGAAGCAGTCAGCGCGCCTCGCTCCCCTAACCTTCCTCGTTGGCAATAACAGCACGGGTAAGACGTCCTTCTTAGCGCTCATTCGCGCGCTATGGGACACTGCCTTCTTGGATAGATTGCCGGACTTCCGCGAGGACCCCTTCGATCTCGGCACATTTCAGGACATTGCTCATAATCGTGGTGGGAGAGGTAGTCAAGCCGCCAGTTTTGCAGCAGGTTTCGAGTATCGCAAAGGAATATCCCGCACCAAGGGAAGGCTCCACTTTTCCTTCGAAGTCAGTTTCGTTGAATGCAATGCAGTCCCGTCTCCGGAATTTAGATCAATGTTTGGGGACAATGTAGAACTCCGGGAATCTAGACAGAAAGATGGGAGCTATCTGTTCCATTTGAGTGCGCCGGACTTTAGCAATGAGGCACCCTTCGAATTGCCGAATAGCTTGAGGGATGAAATGGCTCTATTTCCCCTCAAGCATATTGTAGAGGAATGGGGACGTAGGGAGACTAAGGGTAAATCCCGAGAAATTGCCAAGACTCTCTATGATTCTCTGTGGTCCGTGTTCGAGGGACAGCGCCCCGTAGCCAGCGCGCCAATACGTTCTCGACCACAGCGTACTTACGACCCAACTCGGCCATCGCGCGATCCAGAAGGTGAATACGTACCAACATATCTTGCAGGCATCTCCAGTAGAAGTAATGAGGAGTGGGCTCGCCTCCGAAAGGCTCTTGAAGCATTTGGCCAAGAGTCAGGACTCTTCGATGAGATAGATATCAAGCTGCTTGGCAAGACTGAGGGTTCTCCTTTCCAAGTGCGAATTCGCAAGTTTGGCCATCGACTGAAAGGTGTTAAGAGAAATCTTATCGATGTGGGCTACGGGGTCAGCCAAGTTTTGCCGCTACTCACTGAATTACTACGTAAAGATGCGCCATCAATGTACTTACTGCAACAACCGGAGATTCATCTCCATCCCAGTGCCCAAGCAGCCCTAGGTAGCCTTTTTTGCAAGATTGCCGGTCCAAATCGTCAGCTAATTGTCGAAACCCACAGCAACTACATTCTTGATCGTGTCCGAATGGATATTCGTGACAAGAAGTCTGATCTGAAGCCAGAGGACATTTCAATTCTATTTTTTGAACCTGGCGAGCTTGATGTGACCATTCATTCACTGCGTATAGACCAAGACGGCAATGTCTTGGATGCGCCGCCGGGATACGGGCAGTTCTTTATTGATGAGACAAGACGTTCCATCGGAATCTAAATGTGTGCCATAATCGACGCCAACGTTAGAGATCAAGTCTTTGGAGTAAAACAGCCGCAAGCGGGAGAGTTCCTCTTCAACTGGTTAAACAGTGACAAAGGGACCGTCAAGCTTGTCGTAGGCGGTAAGCTCCTTCGGGAACTAAGCGATTCTAAGGCATTCAACACTTGGCTTCAGACCGCATTGCTGTTTGGCAGGGCGCAGAGGATTCCCGACGATAAAGTGGAAATCGCGACTAAAGAGTTGCAGGATCAGCAGATTTGCAAATCCGATGATGAGCATGTCCTTGCTCTTGCGAAGCTAAGTGGAGCACGTTTGCTCTTTACTAACGACAAGCCCCTGCAGAAAGACTTTGGCAATCGACAGATTCTTGGAGGCATCCAAGGGAAAGTCTACACGACTGTGAAGTACGAACACGTCACAAGTACGCATAAGGCACTTCTCAGACGTACCGACCTTTGTGGCACTTAGTGCCAAGCGATGAACAGGCGCTTGTTATCATCAAGACGAGAACAGTAAACCTCTAGGGAAACAGCTTAACCGTGAAACGCATTCAGCAAAGAATCTACGAACTTCTGGAGGTCGCCCACCCTGACGACACCGCCAGCCGTTTCACCGACCTCTTTCTGTTTATATTGATTGCCCTAAACGTCATCGCGGTGATTGTGGAGACCGTTGATGACGTGAAGACTCAATACGCTACCGTCTTCCTGTACTTCGAGGTCTTCTCCGTCGCGGTGTTTACGGTGGAGTATGTGTTGCGCCTTTGGACGTGTGTCACGGACCGCAGGTATGCCCAACCAGTCTTAGGACGCCTCCGCTTTGCCGGTTCGTGGCATGCCGTAATCGATCTGTTGGCAGTCTTGCCGTTCTTTCTCCCAATGTTCCTGCCCATTGACTTACGAATCTTGCGTGCCCTGCGCTTCTTCCGCCTCCTGCGTTTCTTGAAGCTGAGCCGCTATTCCGAATCGATGCGCATTTTTGGCAAAGTCCTGCGCAGCGAACGCGCCGAATTGATGGTGGCGCTATTCGTCGCAGGCGTGCTGCTCATCATCGGCTCCAGCTTTCTCTATCTTGTGGAACACGATGCGCAGCCGGACGTGTTTTCCAGCATTCCGGCAGCCATGTGGTGGGGCGTAGCCACCCTGACGACCGTCGGTTACGGTGACGTCTACCCTGTGACCCCAATTGGCCGCTTTCTCGGCGCGATCGTGGCCATCATGGGTGTCGGCATGTTCGCCCTGCCAGCCGGCATTCTGGCATCCGGCTTCGCACGAGAAATGGGGAAACGTCGTGCAGAGCCGGAAGTCTGCCCTCACTGTGGCGAACCCATCCACGAAGCTGAAACAGAATAGAATGCTTGAGGAATTGCCCGACGTACAGTTGTTAGCATCAGGCGCGAAATTGGTACGAGACTTTCATGGATTTTCCACCGCCTCACGGCGCAGGTGCTAACGCGTCCGTACGGGATTCAGGGCAACCGGATAGAGCTAGGCATCAATGCCGGTTCTCAGTCATCCTCGTATTCACCGCGTGCCACCAAGTACTCCCGCGCGTAACCCAAGTATGTTTCCGCGTTGCTATAAATGCGTTCAATCTCCTGCTCGGTAACCTCGCGCAGCACTTTGCCCGGGACACCAAGAATCAGCGATCGCGGCGCGAACTCCTTCCCCTCCGCGAGCACCGCTCCCGCGCCGACGATGCTTTCCGGTCCCACAGTTGCACCGTTGAGCAGCAGCGCGCCCATGCCGACGATGCAGTGGTCGCCTACGCTCGCCCCGTGAATGACGGCGGTGTGGCCCGTCGTGACGTGCGACCCAACCGTAGATGGAAAGTTGTGGTCGGTGTGCACGACGCAATTCTCTTGAATGCTGGTGTGCGAGCCAATGACAATCGGCGCAAAGTCGCCGCGCAACACGGCTCCATACCACACGCTGGCATAGTCGTGGATCTCCACGTCGCCAATGACGTAGGCGTTCTCCGCAATGAACACGTTCTTGCCAACGCGGGGCATCACGCCCTTGTATGACAGCAGTGGCACTGTTCAATTCCTCTCTCGTATTCGCTTCAGATCTGGCAGTTACTCGAACGGACAATATCCTTGATCTTGTACGCCATTGCAGCACATCGTCACTGCCCATAATAGCATTCGTTCTCAAACGCACGAGAGAGGCCACACATTGGAGAGCGTGGTTAGACCCATGTCCGATGCCGGCATGCCACTTTCCACTGGCGAACTCTGCCCAACCCGGTACTTTTAGGAGAAAACGGGTACCTCACCTTGGAGAGATGACCGAAGAGAGAGGCAGCCTGCGCCGCACCAGCCCAATCCCACCTGAGTGTCAGAGATTCCCAGTGCTCGCTTCTTACCCCGAGATGGAGGTCTCCTTCTGAAGAGGGACTGGGTGAGGGAATAACACTTGCCTACCGCGGAATGTCCGAGGTATTGGTAGCGACTGCGAGACCGCAGTTACAACATGACATGGCTCTGTGGCATGTCACGACATGCGTGTACGAATACTAATGCCTATGCTATGGTGATATAAATTGCACATGAAACAACTGAGACAAGGAGATTGAAATAATGGCGGTTTCAACGGAACCGAAGCACTTCGGACTGCTCATTGACGGAGAGTGGATCGAACGGCGCGACGGCAAGCTGTTAGAGGTACGCAGCCCTAATGACGGTCAGGTATTTGCCACACTGCCGGAGGCGACGCAAGCGGATTTAGACGCGGCAATCGAAGCGGCGCAACGCGCCTTCGACAAACAAGAGCTTTCAGCCTACCAGCGTTATGAAATTCTTTACAAGGCATCTCAGCTTCTTACGGAGCGCGTCGAAGATATCGCCTACCACATGAGCATGGAAGGCGGTAAGCCGATCAAAGAGGCGAGGATGGAGGTAGCGCGCGCAGCCAGCACAATTCTCGTTGCAGCCGAAGAGGCTAAGCGTATCCACGGCGAGCAGATTCCAGTGGAAGCTGCCGTGGGCTCGGAGAAGCGCTTGGCGTTCACGTTGCGCCAGCCCATCGGCGTAATCTGCTGCATCTCGCCCTTCAACTTTCCCGCCATTCTCGTTGCGCACAAGATCGCGCCGGCCATTGCTGCCGGCAATACCGTGGTACTCAAGCCCGCCAGCGCCACACCGGTCACGGCGGCGAAAATTTGCCAGGCGTTCCTGGATGCCGGGCTGCCGGCGGGTCACCTCAACCTGGTGGTCGGTGGCGGCGCAACAGTCGGCGAGTGGCTGATTCAGGACGAGCGCTTCGCCATGTATTCGTTCACCGGCTCACCGGAGGTCGGCAGACATCTGCGCAATAGCATCGGTCTCCGCCGCGCCACGCTGGAGTTGGGCGCCAACTCACCCGTGATCGTGGATAAGACCGCTGACGTGCAAGCGGCCGCGGAAGGTGTGGCCCAAGGCGGCTACATGAACGCCGGTCAGGTGTGCACATCCGCCCAGCGCATCCTGGTACATCGCGACGTCGAAGCGGAGTTCATCGCAGCACTGGTGCCGCACGTTGAGAAGATGCACGTCGGGCCATCCTACGAAGACAGTACCGATGTTGGCCCCATGGTCACACTGAGCGCCGCCGAGCGCGTGGAAGCATGGCTCAAGGAAGCGGCTGCGGACGGCGCGAACGTGCTCTGCGGCGGCGAGCGCGATGGGCAATTCGTGACGCCTGCCGTGCTGAGTGGCGTGCGCTCTGATATGCGCATTTTCAAGGAAGAGCTTTTCGGTCCCGCGGTCACCGTGACAGTATTCGACGACATCGACGAGGCGATTGCCCTGGCGAACGAATCGCGCTACGGACTGCAGGGCGGCATCTTCACCAACGACCTGGAGACCGCCTGGAAAGCCGCCAAGCAGGTGCACATCGGCGCCCTCATGATCAACGATACCTCACGCTACCGCGCCGACCAGATGCCGTTCGGCGGCGTGAAAGAAAGCGGCATGGGTCGCGAAGGTCCCAAGTTCGTCATCGAGGAAATGACCGACCTGAAGCTGGTAGTCTTCAACCTGCAAGGATAGGCTGTATCCCTGCGCACTCAGTGACAGCCAACGCAAGAGCCTGGTTGACCTCGAATGAGGCCATCCTGACGAGCCTGTCTTCAGTAGCGCGGGGGCTTGTCCTCCGCCTGCTTGGAGGCTAATTCGTAGCACTGGAGCTAGACCCTTTCGGTCCGAATGCATAGTCGTAGCGCGGGGGCTTGTCCCCCGCCTGCTTGGAGGCTGCTTCGTAGCATTGGAGCTAGACCTTTTCGGTCTGGGTGCATAGCCGTAGCGCGGAGGCTTGTCCCCCGCCGCTTGGTATTGGCGACCCTAAGGATTCACTCACGTGATCGCACTTTGGCCGAGAGCGCTAAGTACCAAGCGTCATGCAGAGAAGAGGCACTCTGAGATACTCCTACACACTCAGCCTAAGCGAGACTAGGTAAGCAATCATCATGCCCAAAGACCGCATGCTCAGCGTAGAAGAAGCGTTCGCGCGCATCGTCTCCCAGTTCTCCGCACTTGCATCGGAGACAGTGCCCCTGATGGACACCCTCGGCCGCGTGCTGGCGGAGGACGTGGTGAGCGCCGAAGACGTGCCCGCGTTCGATAACTCGGCCATGGACGGCTACGCCGTGCGCTTTGCCGACACGCAGGCGGCGAGCGAGGCGCAGCCGGTCCATTTGCGCGTGGTTGGCGACCTGGCCGCCGGTTCAGTTCCTTCTAACCCGCTGGGGGCTGGCGAGGCCGTGCGCATCATGACCGGCGCGCCGGTACCGCCGGGGAGCGACGCTGTGGTGCCTTTTGAGGATACCGATCGCACCGACTGGGCGAAATTCGGCACGCCCCCCGGCGCAAGCGGCGATCCTGCCACCGTCGGCATCCTGCTGGCTCCGGAGTACCAGGACAACGTGCGTTTTCGCGCGGAAGACATCAAAGCCGGCGAGACCGTGCTCTTGCAAGGACAACGCCTGCGTCCTGCCGAAATTGGTGTGATGGCCTCTTTGGGAAAGTCACAGGTCGCAGTATACCGGCGGCCCGTGGTGGCCGTGATCCCCACCGGCGACGAGGTGATCGAGATTGACCAGCCTTTGCAGCCGGGGCAAGTTCGCAATAGCGCGGCCCACGCCCTGGAAGCGCTTGTCACTCGCTATGGCGGCATTCCTCGACGACTGCCCGTGGTCGGTGACACAGTTGAAGAGACCCGCGCGGCGCTGCTCTCCTGCCTCGATTGTGACCTGATCGTGACAATCGGCGGGGTCTCCATGGGCGACTATGACCTCGTGCGCAACGTGCTGGGCGCGGAAGGCGAAATAGATTTCTGGCGCATCCGCATGCGCCCCGGCAAGCCGCTGGCTTTCGGACACATTGAGGGACCAGCACGTGCCGCTGAGGCCAGCGCGCAACCCGACAAAGAAACGGACACATCCGTCATTCCGGCGCAAGCCGGAATCCAGTCTTCGCCCTGCTCACCAGAAGACCCGGTCGCATCCGCCAAGCCCACGAGCGCAACCGAAGAGTATGCAGGTACGTCCGACACTCCCGCGCAATCGGGAATACTTCCCTCTCCTGGGGGAGAGGGTCAGGGTGAGGGGTCCATTCCCGCGGAGGTTTCGGGTCCCATCACTCCCGCGAATGCCTCAGATTCCGTCATTCCCGCGAAAGCGGGAATCCATCTTACTTCCGATGCTCCCAGCCGCCGCGTCCCCGTGGTCGGCCTGCCCGGCAATCCAGTCTCGGCTTATGTCACCTTCGAGGAATTCGTCCGCCCGGCGCTTCTCGTCATGCAGGGCCACACACACCTACACAAGACCACCGTCACGGCCCGTTTCCTGGACGGCATGGAGAACCACGGCCGCCGCCAGTTCGTGCGCGTCATCGTCGAGCGCGACGACCACGGCTACACCGCGCGGCTCACCGGCGAGCAGGGGTCGCAGCTTCTCACGTCCCTCGCCAAAGCCAACGGCCTCGCCATCATCTCCGAGCACACCACTTATGTCGAGCCCGGCAGCGACGTCACCGTGCAAATGCTCGACTGGCCGGAAGAGGCGTGACAATGCAAGAGTGGGAGTGTTCCATCGCGCAATCGTACAAGTATCAAAACTCTATGGAAGCTTTCTCCCCCGGCAATTGTCTCCAAGTCTGCCATTTGGTACACTTGGTTTAGGCTATTGAAGTCCTCCCGAATGAAGGAGCATGGCGTTGGCAGTTTTCGATACACACAAGGCCTATGAGGCGCTTACTGCGGGAGGATTCACGGATTCTCAGGCAAAGACATTACTGGATACCCTCGGTGATTCCAACGAGGCGCTTGCCACCAAAACAGACATAGGCACGGTAAAGACCGACCTTCGCGAACTAGAATTGCGTATGAGATTGAATCTCTATGGCGTAGCCATCGTAGTCATTGGCGTCTTAGCCGCCTTGGAACTGCTGCCTCGGTAGACTCACTCCAGCAAATTCGTCGAGATGCCTGTCACCTGCTAGCGATTGTCCCTTGTCCGCTGCTCTGCTACACTCTAGCCAACAATGCGGGACAATGTCATTTGATGCAGATTTGCACTCCACTTAGCGGTGTCGTTCTGGACAATGCCGATGATTGAACTTGAGTCACCGCTACTCTAGCCCGCGTCGCCAGAGGAAGCTACTCATGTTGATCCAGTGGATGTCAACGCTCAGCACGGCAGACACCGTGCTCTTCTTCATCTCGCTCGTCGTGATCTTCCTCATGCTCGCCATCCCCTTCGCCCTGCTCTTCTCCGTCGCCATCATCGACGAAATCCTCTCCAACCGCTTCAGCAGCTTGGATTAGAGCTGGTGACAATCATCTGATCCAATTTGGTATTCGTGCGAGTCATTGTCCAAGAGTAGACTAAGCCCCCCAAATTCTTGGGGGGCCTTTCAGTCTGCAGGGCCAGTGACCGGTTCAAGCAACTCTATTAGGCGATGCCTGCTATTGATCCAACCGGTACAGATACCGAATATCCCACAGCCCATACAGCGTCGGTGTCGTATTGCCGAACACGTTGCGGGTGGCGGTGAGGCGTTCGGACTGGGTGGTGTAGATGATGGGGAGGTTTTCGGCGATGACTTCTTGGGCGTAGTGGTAGAGTTCCACGCGCATTTCGTGGTCGAGTTCCTGGGCGGCCCGGATATAGAGATCATCGATCTCGGCTTCCCATTCCGTGGCGGGTTCCGGCTGGTTAGGGTACCAGAGGTGGAAGGCCTCGCTGCTATGCCAGAAGCTGATGCCGCTGTAGGGGTCCGAGCCGCCGGAGAAGCCGACGACCATGGCCTCCCACGCATACGAAGCGGTCAACCGGGCCACCAGATCGCCAAACTCGATTGACTCATAGTCCGCCTTGACGCCGATCTCCTTCATCCCGTCCGCGATGTGCTGCGTGACGGCCCCGCGCACGGAGTTGTCGCCGTTGGTCACCAGCGTAAACTCAATGGTGTTGCCGTCTTCATCCTCGCGAATGCCGTCGCCGTTGGTATCCACCCAGCCGAGGCTATCCAAGATGGCGTTGGCCTGGGCGATGTCGTAGGGATAGCGGCGCACATCCGGATTATGAAAATCGCCGGCCGCCGGGCTGATGGAGGCCCACTGCGGGTAGCCGAGCCCGTGCAGGATGTCCCTGACGATAGCGTCCTTATCGATGCTGTGAGCGACGGCTTGGCGGAACTGCGTATTCTGGAACCAGGCCAGCTTCTCCGGCGCCACGAAGGGCGCGCCGGTCTCCGCATTCGCGCCGGGGTTCAGGTTGAAGCCGAGGAACGTGGTGCCGAACGCCGGGCCCCGGCGGTGAATGGTGAAGTTGCCCTCCGCTTCCAAGGGCTTCAGGTCCGCGTACTCTTCGCCCAAGACGCCGTGCACGTCCGTCTCACCGGCCTTGAACATGGCAAGCTCGGTCTCCAAGCCATCCACGATGTGATAGACGATAGTATCCAAGTACGGCAGGCTGTTGCCCGCGGCGTCGTTGAGCCAGTAGTTGGGATTGCGCCGCAGGATCAGGCGCTCATTGTCGTCATAGCGCTCGATGGTGAAGGGGCCGGTGCCGATGACTTCCCGCGGGTCCGTCTCTATGTCCCACAGGGAAGCGAACGTGCCGTCGTTCACGTGGGGTTCCAGGATGTGCTTGGGATAGATCGCCGTGCCCATAGAACGCAGAAACGGCGCAAACGAGACCGGCAGTACGCACTCGATGGTGTATTCATCCAGCGCGCGCACGGTCATGCGGCCTTCCGTCCATGCGCCGCTCTCTGCATCTATGTAACGGAAGGTGAAAGCGGCGCGCGTCGTGGTGGGAATGTCATCGTTGTAGATGATGCGGTTGAAGGTGAAGTCCACATCGTGAGCCGTGAAGGGCTTCCCGTCGTGCCAGCTCACGTCTTTGCGCAGGTGAAAAGTCCAGGTCAGACCGTCTGCAGAATGCTCCCACGAATCCGCCAGCAACGGTTCAACCTGATCGGTCAGCCAGGAGGTTTCGGTGAGACCCTCGAAGAGGTAGCTCAAATAGCCCGATGAGGAAGAATCATTGGCAAGGGCCAGGTTGAAGGTCAGCGGTTCGCCGATGGTGGAGTACGTGATCTGCCCGCCGTGCGTGCCGATGGCATACTCAAATGCCTTGGCACTCTCCTTGAGTTCGGCGACGATGGTCTCATAATCGTGATCGTCAATTGTCTCGACTTGATCGGGCTGCTCGGTAGGCTCAACTGTGGTGTAGACGCCGCACGAAGATACGATCAGCACCGCGACGAGCGCCAACAAGGCGATCACGAAACCTCGCGGTCGTAGCCTTGCTTGCACAATTCCGCCTGCCTGCCTCGCTGGAATGCCGTGCCTGCATTGCACCGCCCTGGTTGCAGGAATCCGAAAGAAACGCATACTTCTTCCTCCTTGGAAGAGTCTCAAGAAGTCGCCTGTGATTTCTTGAAACAAGACTTACTTGGACCTAGTCGGTACGAGGCCACTTTCAGTCGCCTCGTATCCTCTTTCGCACACTCCGCATCCTGACACCATACCAAAACTCTATTGTTTCAACAGTAGCACTTTGGCTGCGGCGCCAGTGTAGTTTCGTTTACAGCTTCTCCGGGTTGTTGGCGCTCCGTGAAAATCAGGCAACCGACGCAAAGCAAATCCCTTGGAAAAATTATGCGACGGTTCGTGCCTTCACCCGCATTCCCCTTCCCAACGGGCCACTCTTCCCCATTGCTAGAGGGAGGTGCTCACTTGACCAGTCGCCGGTGCAATAGCGTGGTAGCGATGGGGAATAGCACGGCAGTCAGAGCGAATACATAGAGTAGGGCAAACAGGTGCGAAATCCCCAATTCTCCGGTCGCGAATCCCCGGGCCAAGTGCACAGAGGAGGTGAGGGGCGCAGCCCACGCTATCGGCTCTACCCAATCCGGCATGACGGCGATGGGGAAGAACGCGCCGCTGAAGAAGTAAAGGGGACTTGCTACTACCGTGAAGGTCAGCGACAGAATGTGCACGTTCGGAGAGAGCGCGGCGAATATGAGGCCCAGCGCCCCAAACTGCATGCCAACCAGCGCCGCTGCCAGCAGGACGCCCACGCCGGACACGTTGTCAATCCACCCAAACAGCGCCGCCACCGTCCCGATGCACACAGCCGTGAGGACCGCCCTGGTCATGGACCAAGCTAAGTCGCCCATAGCAATCTCACGCGTGCTCACCGGCGCGGTCAGCGTTGTTTCATACACACCCTTCTGAATGCGCATGAACCCACCCCAAGCGCACTCGAAAATGGCATGGAACATGGCAGAGCCAACGATGACTCCGGGAGTAACGAACTTTGCGTACGGTACACCATCGACACTATCCACCAGCGTGCCAACACCGATGCCAATGGCCATGAGGATGACGAATGGCTCTACGAAATACCAGGATAGGGATGTAAGCAAGTTGCGCCTGAGCACCAGGGCGTGCCGGTACCAAATACCGGTAATGCTGCGCAGCCTGAAACCGGCGAGGTAGGTGTTGGGAGCGGCGATGTTCACTCGTCCGTCAGCTTCCTGCCCGCCATGGCCAAGAAAACGTCCTCGAGATTTGAAGACCGGTAGGAGACGCGTACACCTTCCAGGCCGGAGAGATCAGGACGCTCGCCGTTACGGGATGTGACGGTGATTATCGCGCCGGCTTCTCGATAGTCGAATCCGGCGCCTTCGATCCAGCCCACAACGTCTTGCCGTACACCGTTAGACACCCGTACCTGCGCCACCTCCGGCCCCGCGTGCCTGTTTACAACTTCGTCCGGCGCGCCCTCAGCCAGGATTTTGCCGTGGTGCATGATGGCAAGCCGGTCGCACAAGGCTGTGGCTTCATCCATGTAATGCGTGGACATGAGAATAGTCACGCCTGCCTGCTTCATCGTATCCAACTCTTGCCAGACGCGATTGCGGCCTTGCGGGTCAAGGCCGGTTGTGGGCTCGTCGAGCACGATTACTTGCGGGTTCGTCATGAAGGCCCTGGCAATTGCGAGACGCCGCTTCATGCCACCCGAAAGATAGTCGATTTCCCCATTCGCCTTGTCGGTCAAATCGAAGAACATCAGCACGGCGTCCGCTCGCTTTTCAGCTTCCCTGTGTGAAAGCCCAGCGATGAAGCCATACGTAATGAGGTTACTCTTGGCATCAAGATCAGTATCGAGGCCGTCCTCCTGGGTAACGACACCGAGGATGTTGCGGACTTCTCTCGCCTGCCGGGACACGTCGATACCTGCAACGGTCAGTTCCCCTGCAGTCAAAGGAGACAATCCGCTTACCATGCGCATGGTAGTAGTCTTGCCCGCGCCGTTCGGGCCGAGCAGGCCGTAGGTCTCGCCGCGGCTAACCTCGAAAGAAACTCCGTCCACTGCGACGGTCTCGCCAAACCGTTTGGTAATGTCGGTCGCGCGAATGACAATTCGGTTGCTCGAGCCGCTCACCCCTACTCCTTTGTTCCGACTTCACACAGACAGAGAGCCCTAGACCGCAGCAGACAGTCCGCATGACGCTGAGGAGCCGATCTCTTCAGACCGGCGAAATTCGACGATAGGATTGGCACGCCTGGAGGGATTCGAACCCCCGACCCTCGGTTCCGAAGACCGATGCTCTGTCCACTGAGCTACAGGCGCATGGCGTACTCTTACCAGTATAACAGGGGTACGGGAGGAGTCTCGGAGTCAAATAAGACAGGAAAGGCCAGCAGCAGACTACCAATACTGAACAGCAAGACTAGGCTTCAGCCATGTCTCTCGCTGTTGGATTCCCGCAGGGACTCTAGATTCCGCAAACGTCGTTCAACGCTGCGCTCGAAATAACAACCCAACGGCTTGGTTGCTGGAGCAGGGCGTCCCACTTTCACTGTTAGGGGCTAACGACAGTGCCATCGTCGCGGCGCAGGGGCGCCCAACCACCGCCATACGGCATTTCCGGCAAGGGGAAACGCGCCGCCAACTCTTCGTCGAGCTCAACGCCGAGGCCAGGTCGTTCGTTCGACCACATTGCCCCATTGCGAATCTCAGGCGTACCGGGAAACACGTCCTGTGCGGCCTGGTTGAACACGTGCTGCTCCTGAATGCCAAAGTTGTGGCAGGCAAAATCTAGATGCATGTTGGCTGCATGTCCCACAGGAGAAACATCTGCCGGGCCGTGCCATGCCGTGCGCACGCCGTAGAATTCGCAAAAAGCCGCCAGCTTGCGGGCCACCGAAATGCCGCCAATGTCGGAGATGTGGACCCTGATGAAGTCGATAAGCCGTTCTTGAATCAGGGGCACATACTCGGCCTGATTGACAAAGAGTTCGCCCATGGCAATTGGGGTCGTGGTCTGCTGGCGCATGATGCGAAAGTAGCCGTTATTCTCCGGCGCCAGCGGGTCCTCCAAGAAGAATAGATTGAAGGGTTCTAGCGCCTTCGCCAGGCCAAGCGCCTGCACCGGCGGAATGCGCTCGTGCACGTCGTGGAGCAGTTCCACACTATCGCCTAATTGGTCGCGCAGGTGCTCAAAGAGACGGGGCACCTTCCGCACGTACGGCGTTGGCTCCCAAGCACCCTCTAGAGCTCCATGATCCACTCCGAGCACTTCGTCATCGGGTGTGACGGCATGCCCATCTTGGCTGCCCGGTTCGCCTTGGGCCGAGCGCTGCCAACCGGTGGCGTTGCTGCCAGCGCTGTATCTCGCCAATCCCGGCTCCGACGTTGAACATTTAACATAGCGGTACCCCTGTTCCATAAACCCGCGCACGGACTCTTCCACCGCGTGCACATCGTCGCCGCCGGCGGCGGTATAGAGCGGGACATAGTCCCGGCATTTGCCGCCAAAGAGCTGGTACAGGGGCACGTTTGCGCACTTGCCCTTTATGTCCCACAGCGCCGCATCCACTCCCGCCAGGGCGTTATTCAGCACCGGTCCGCTGCGCCAGTAGGAACTCACGTAGGCCGACTGCCAGATGTCCTCGATGGCGGACGGGTCCTTGCCGACAAGGAAGGGGCGCAAGTAGTCGTTGACAGCAGTTACAACGGTCAGTGGGCGTTGCCTGAACGTGGCACAGCCCAAGCCGTGGAGACCGGGCGTGCTCGTTTCGACTTTGACGACGACTAGCGCAAGGCCTGCCGGCGCGGTACAGATAGCGCGTACGTCTGTGATCCGCATGAGTGAAACTCCTCAATAGGGCGCGTCCCGAGTCTATGCCACGGTCAGCGGCCATCGCTTGCCGCCACGTCAGGCATTCGGTGAAATTTGGGAGATACAGAGTATCCTGTCAAACCCCGCCAGATCCTGGTAAACGTCTGCGCGAGCGTCCGGTAGGTGTTGTGCTGCCAGCGCGGTCAAGCATTCTGCCATATCGAATCCTATTTCAAAGAGCGCGTGACCACCGGGCAGGAGATAGGTTGAGAGTTCAGGAAATAAGGCCCGATAGGCATCAAGGCCGTCCTCGCCGCAGGCAAGTGCAATGGTAGGCTCGTAGTCCCGCACGTCGCGGTCTAGGCCCGCTACCTCTTCTCGTGGGATGTAGGGCGGGTTGCAGACTATGACGTGGACAGATTCAGGCAATGCCTGTAGGTAACTTCCCTGCAGCAAGACGAGCCTGTCCGAAACCCCGTGAGCAACTCCATTCCGCCGCGCCGATGCCAGCGCTTCGGCAGAAATATCTGTGGCGTAAACAGTGGCTCGCGGCAGCGCCTTGGCGATACTCACGGCAATCGCGCCGCTGCCCGTGCCAATGTCGGCGATGAGCGGGTGAGATATACCGTGGCAAATCGGCGGGCCGAGCAAACGGTAACTGTTGCTGCTATCGCAGTCGAACAGATCAAGCGCCTTCTCAACCAGCAGTTCCGTTTCCGGTCGAGGGATGAGGACGCGCCGGTCTACGGCGAAGTCCAGTCCCATAAACTCTTTCCTGCCAACGATATAGGCAACGGGTTCACCTTGCTGACGGCGCTGTACATGGCCGCGAAACGATGCCACCTGCGCGGGCGAAAGCGATAGGACGTTTCCCCCGGCCAAGGCTACTTCAGTGCAGTCCAACACATGCCTAAGGAGTACGCGCGCATCTCGGGCGTGGGAGTCAATGCCACTCCCCTTGAGCTGCTGTGAGGCCCAGTGGAGTACGTCCTGCAGGCAAGATGATTGGGGACCACTGCTCGCCGTCGCGACAGCGTACACACCTGGGGAGCGTGCCTGCGGAGAAGCAGCGGCTGCTTCATTTCCCGATGCGGGAGATCTTGTTGCTGAAGATGTGAGCACGGCGGCGTTCCAATGGCTTAGCCCTTCGAGCCGGCGGCAGCCAAACGCTCTGACTCGTTCGTGGTTGTGAGAGCGTCCACGATGCCTTCTACGTTGCCGTCCATCAACTGGTCCAGGTTATAGACGGTAAGGTTGATGCGATGATCGGTCAGCCGGTTCTGCGGAAAGTTGTAGGTGCGTATCTTCTCGCTCCGCTCTCCCGTACCAACCAAGCTCCGACGCATGGCAGACTCTTCCTCCCGCTGCTTACGCTGCTCCAATTCAAGTAGGCGCGCCCGCAAGACTGCCAACGCACGCATCCGGTTCTGCTGCTGCGATCGTTCATCCTGGCATGTCACCACCAGTCCAGTGGGGAGATGGGTAATGCGCACGGCTGAGTCGGTAGTGTTCACGCTCTGGCCGCCGTGACCGCTCGCGCGATAGACGTCGATTGAGAGATCGTCCGGGCTGATGCTGACGTCGATATCCTGCGCTTCGGGCAATACGGCGACCGTGGCAGTGGAGGTATGGATGCGACCGCTCGTCTCAGTAACTGGAACGCGCTGCACACGGTGCACACCGCCTTCAAATTTGAGCCGGCTAAAAGCGCCTTGCCCTTTCACGAGAAAGATGATCTCTTTGAAACCGCCAATGCCCGTCGGACTGGATGACAAGAACTCCGTCTTCCAGCCCTGCTTTTCCGCAAAGAGGTTATACAGGCGAAAGAGGTCGGCAGCAAAGAGCCCTGCTTCATCGCCTCCCGTGCCGGCACGAATCTCCATGATGACATTGCGGTCGTCGTTTGGATCTTTCGGCACCAAGGCAGCCCGGGTCCGCTCCATGAGCGACTCTTTTTCCGTCTCAAGTTGCTGTATTTCGAGCCGCGCCATCTCCAGGAGCTCGTCGTCATCCTCTTCAGCCAACAATTCTTCAGCACCGCTGATTTCTCTATCCACCCGCCGGAGGTTGTTATAGAGGACAACTACCTTTTCCAAAGAGGCCTGTTCCTTGGCGAATGCAGTGATTTGAGGAATGTTGCTGCTATGCTCGGCCATGAGCAGATTGAGTTCCTGATAGCGCGCTTCGATTTCGGCTAGTTTTTCTAACATCGTTCGTTACAATACCTCACGCACTACTCGCTGCATGCAAAGATTCGTTTCGCGCCCGCTCATCTGCCGCCATCACAGCCTGCAAGGCGGCAATGGCAACTGCAACTTGATCGCCATCCGGCTCACGTGTTGTCAGAGACTGCATGAGCAGACCGGGCCACACGAGCGCGCGCACAAGAAGCTGCTGAAAGTGAGTTGCCGAAAAGCGCAGCCACTCGTAAGAGACACCGATGAGTAGCGGGACCAGCAGTATACGAGAGAGCACTCGCAGCCACAATGGCGGATGCCCCAAGGACGCAAACAAGATCACACTCAATGCTACCACTACCAGTAGCAGGGCCGTGCCGCAGCGTGGATGGGCAGTGGAGCAGGTCTGCACGGATTCAGGCTTCAACTCAATGCCCTGTTCCTGCGCGTGGACAGCTTTGTGTTCGGCACCGTGGTATGCAAATACCCGCGCGATCTTCGGTGAATTTCCAATGAGCCATAGATAGCCAATGAACGTGAGAAGCCGTATCAGTCCCTCGATGAGATTGGTTCCTACGGCACTTCCAATCAGACCGTGCATAAAGCCGGCGACAATCATCGGCATGACGAAGAAGAGACCAATTCCTAACGCCAAGGAATTGAGCATAGGCACGCGCACTGAGGCGGCGGAAGGTAAGTGCTCCGGTTCGTCCTCATCACGCTCGTCGGCCTCTGCCACCTGAGCAGAAAACGAAAGCGCCCGGGTGCCCAACGCCAAAGCGTCCCACAGTAGGGCCATGCCTCGCACAAACGGAATCTTGCTTGTCCTTCCTCCGTAAAGTCGCTGGGGAAGGGCCTCGGCGCACGTCACGATGTGCCCCTCAGGATGCCGAACGGCCACCGCCACGTGGCGATGACCGCGCATCATCACACCTTCCAAAACCGCTTGTCCGCCGTAAAGGGACCGTGCCATACTTCCCAAACCGGGTGGCGCCTATCCATCCAACGCTACAACCAACCTCACTTGGCAGTTACTCCCGTCTTGAGTACACACATCTCACCTTCTACAGGGCCAAGACTCTTGACAACACTCTGCAACGTCAGCACAAGAGCGAGACTTTAGATCGTGCGTGCAGGGAAACGGCCAACGCTACTTCTGTAGCCGCTTCGAACGTCTCATCCTCTGCATGAAGCGGTCAACTTGACCCTCCGTATCTACCAGTTTCTGCTGGCCGGTGTAAAAGGGGTGACACTTCGAACAGAGGTCGACGCGCAGCGACTCCGCAGTTGATCCGGTTGTGAACGTGTTGCCGCAACTGCATACGATTGATGCTTGCTCGTGATAGGTTGGATGAATGTCAGCTTTCATTTTCTCTTCCTCTTCAACAGCTTGTTCTCTCAATATATGAAGCGAATTCTCTCGCCATGCGCTTGAATTGCGTGCTTCCTATCCCCTGGTCAAGGGCAGGCAGCGGCGAGGATCATATGTGCTACCAGTATACCCCATGCTTGTCATATGGTACAGTGAGTGCGCCGTGCACCAGCCCGTATTTCGCGCCAGGGACAGCGGGAGTAGATACAGCGAGACCCACTTTCCGCGGGCTACTTCCACCCTCGAGAGTTCGCACTGTCAGGCAGGTTATGATGCCGCAATTGGAAGTGAACATTGCGCCCCGCCACCCGACAGGACTCATACTCAAGAATCCCGTGATTACGGCCTCCGGCACGTTTGGCTACGGCACGGAGTACGCGCCCATCTACGACGTGAACCGCCTCGGCGCCATTTCTGCCAAAGCTGTCACGCTGAAGCCGCGTAGCGGCAATTCTATGCCCCGCATCGTAGAGGTGCCGGGCGGCATGCTGAATGCCATCGGCTTGCAGAATATCGGCGTAGAGGCATTGATCCGCGAAAAGGCGCCGCTCTGGGAGAAATGGGATGTGCCGGTAATTGCCAATGTGGCGGGAGCCTCATTGGAAGAGTACGTTACCATTGCCGAAATGTTGGACGGCGTGCCGGGAATCGCCGCACTCGAACTCAATATATCGTGCCCGAACGTTGCCCACGGTCTCGACTTCGGCACCGAACCGACCATGGCCGGCGCGCTTACGCAAGCCGTCAGCGAGCGCTCTTCCCTACCCTTGATCGTCAAACTGACGCCGAATATTACGGACATACGGCCGGTTGCCGCCGCCGTAGCCGATGCCGGAGCGCATGCTTTGGCAATCATGAATACCGTAACCGGACTTGCCATCGACGTAGAGCAGAAGCGTCCCGCGCTGGCTACGACAACCGGTGGTCTATCCGGCCCGGCGGTGCGCAGCATTGCACTCCGCCTCGTCTACGCCGTCGCGCCTCTGGTAGACATACCAATTATTGGAATTGGCGGTATCGGTACCACCGATGATGCCCTCATGTTCCTCATGGCGGGAGCGACAGCCGTTCAAGTCGGCACGGCGAACTTCTACAACCATCGTGCGCCCTTGGATATCATTGCAGGACTGAGAGACTACGGCGCGAGAGAAGGGTTGGCGAGCATTCAGGACATCATTGGAGTGGCGCTACCCCAGCGCGCCGGGATTCCGGCTACCTAAGATGCCCTGTGCGGCCGGTCGCTACATGATGGAGCGAACGAGCCCGCCGTCTACCTGAAGGGTAGCCCCGGTTATGTAGCTTGCCCGCGGGGACGCCAGAAAAACCGCCAGATCCGCCAGCTCCACCGGTGTTCCCAGACGACTCAGGGGAATCTTGGCCTCATACTCTTGCATGATGCTTTCTTCGGACTGGCCGGTCGCCTTCACCTGGGCGGCCACATTGTCCTTGATCCGGTCTGTATAGATGCTGCCGGGGCAGATGTTGTTTACAAGTATGCCGTCAGCCGCCAATTCATTCGCTAGAGACTTGGCTAAGCCGATGACGGCAGGACGAATTGAATTTGAAAGCAAGAGGTTTTCCAGGGGTTGTTTTACCGAGGTTGAGGTGACATTGATGATCCTCCCACCATCGGTTTTTCGCATATGAGGCAGCACTGCGCGTACAAAGCGTACGACGCTCATGAATGTAAGATTGAATGCGTTTTCCCAGTCCTCGTCTTCGAAGTCTGCAAATGTACCCACCGGCGGACCGCCGGCATTATTCACCAGAATGTCGATCTTGCCCTGCCGCTGCACGATAGTGTTAACGAAATTCTCAATTGCATCGGGTTTCATTACGTCTACGGGAACGGCCAGCACCTCAAATTCGGCTACGGCTTGAATTTCCTGGGCTGCCTGCGAAAGGTTGTCCGGACTGCGTGAACAGATTGCAACCCGCGCCCCTTCCTTGGCCAAGCCCAGGGCGATTGCCTTGCCAAGACCCTTGCTTCCCGCGGACACGATAGCTGTTTTACCATTTAACTCAAGATCCATGTGCTGTCTCCTTAATCTTTGGCTGCAAGTGAGCACATGCTGCCACGCGCTCGTTAAGACCTTTCAATACAATTTACTCTGAAGGGAACGATCTGCAAGTCCACCTCGACGATGAAATGATCGCCGCCTTTCTCATGTGCCTTCTCGCCGACTTTTCGTCACACTGACCCTTCGTCACTCCAAGTCGAGAGCTGCCGGAGCGAGCTTGACAGGGTGCTAAACTGCGGTTTCCACATGGTCAGCAAAGGGAATACGCAAGGTTCGGTCCTCTAGCCGTGCCGTGCCTGGAGAGAGCCGGGCAAGGACTGTGGGAAGCACAATGTTGCGGCGATACACGCCTATGCGCACTGTGAGTTCATCTCCCCTCTTCACCACGTCGATGTTCCCTTTCTGTCCAAAGGGTAAATCAATGTCCAAGATATAGCCCCCGTCTTCCCGCTGTACGGTATGGCTTTGTCCGTCATAGTAGAGCTTTAGCGGGTCGTCTTCCGCAAAGAGCACGGATGCCGTCTGCTTCAACATCTCAAGTCCCACGGCCTCTTGAGCAAAGAGGGGCACCCGCCGTGTCGGCAGCGGTGAGAAAGCCTCATGGATGAACTGCAAATGCTTCTTCTGGGCCTCATGCCACGCCGTGAAGTAGGAATCCTGCACGCTATCCGGCAGCACTCGGTTGCAGATGACGAGGTCAGTGCCGTAACCGTAGAGAGTCAGGTAGGTAAGCGTCCGCTGCGCCTCGCGGATTACCATACGCTCCGGATTCAATACCAAGCGCACCGAAGCACGTTGCCGATCGGCCAAGAGGTCGCGCAGCCTTCCCAACTGCCGCACCAGGTCTTCAGCCTGATTGAAGACCTCACTGCCTGGCGTGGGGACCCCCAAAACCGATTCAAGGACTGGATTCACTACCCGTGCCACACGCCGTTTAAGGGGCAGAATGCGCTCCAGCCACCAGCGGGCATCCTCCGGAAAAGCCAGCAGTCGCAGTGTCTCGGCGGTAGGCGCGCAGTCAACTACCACGGCGTCGAACTCATTTGACTCATGGTGCATATTCACCCAGAGCAGGCTCGACAACTCCTCCATGCCGGGCAGAATTGCCATTTCCTCGGCGAGCGTCTCATCTATGCCGCGCCATGCCAAGAGTGCGCTCAGCCAAGCCTGTACGGTGCCCCAATGTTTGCGCAAGTTGTAGTAGACATCAGTCTCCTGCGCCCATAGATTTGGTGCAATCTTCTTGGGTTCCGGCCCCAGCTCGATGTCCAGAGAATCACCCAGGCTGTGCGCGGAATCCGTGCTGAGGACAACCGTGCGGTAGCCGAGCTCTGCGCACCGCAACGCGGTGGCGGCAGCACACGTGGTTTTGCCTACCCCTCCTTTGCCGGTATAGAGTAAGACGCGCTCTGCCACCTCTGGCTCCTCGAATAGTCTTAAATCTTCATATGCATTTGCCTCATTCCATGGTAGCACCTTTAAATCAGTGCCATGTGAATACTTGCCATGTAGGCACATATTGACATTTGTGCTTAGGGGCGTCAAGACCTTTTGCTTGACTGAGAAGCTGAGTAGACTATTCACCCTCTTCAAACGGTAATGTAACTCGAGAGACCACGCGGCATTTGGTGAAATGGACGAGGCCACACCGTCGTCCCGTATCGCGTAAGGGACAAGCTCCGGCACTCCCTCTCGGTGGCGAAACGACTCAGCGCCACTAACAAGGGATGTGCGAATGTCTCCCAGGGAAGACAAGAAGGAGATTGAGTGCCGTTACACTCAATCTCCTTTCAGCAAATCGCGCCATAGCTTCTCGGTGACGCTAGGCCATGCGGCAGTCCCCTTAGTAATCCAGCCGGAAGCGGCAGAAGGAACAAGGACGATCTCAGCCCCAGCAGTCTATGATGCTGTTTCCAGCCTTGTTGCCGCGCCGCCATTCTGACTGGACCGATACGCAGCTTCGATGAACGAAATTATTTCAATGGTCTCTTCGATTGCCAGCGGCGGAGTGCCGCTTTCGAGCATTTTCATGATCTCCCGCAAGAGATTCCGGTAGTTGTTGCTGGCGTCGATACTGGTGGTAACGGTCTGCTTCTCAGAATATACCGTCAACCCATAGCCGGCGCTCCCACTCCGGATCGCGCGGACAGTACCCAAGCGGCCGCCATCCCAACGCCCCGTCACATGATCCGCGCCGTCGGTGCGAGCGGCCCACACCTCTTGGCAACCGGGCCCCATCAGGGAATAGAGCACCTCAACGCCGTGAATGCCGTAATTGAGCAGTCCTGGGTTTGCGTAGTGTTCGGAGCCCGGACTATGCACAAATGCCCCCACCGCGCCGCCCTCCCCCGCCAGCGATGCTTGGACTTCCATCACTGTTTCCGTATAGCGCAGTGAGGAGGCGGAAAAGATGGGCACGCCGTGCTGTGCCGCCAAGTCGGCGATGGCGCGGGCCTGCGCCGTGGTAGCGGCATAGGGCTTGTCGATGAAGAGCGGCAGACCGGCCTCCAGGAAGGGCTTGGCGTGTCCAAGATGGACGCCGCCCTCATTGGATTCGATAAACACCGCATCAACGGCGCCTATCAACTCCGACGGACTATCGACAATCTGCACGCCCATTTCTCTGAGCTCTTCCGTGTATCCAGGGACTCGCTCAGGCGAAACCCGCGACTCTCCCGGGAATCCCATGACGACGGTTCCGCCGTCCACCCATTGATCCTCATCGATGTCTATGTGGTTGAGCCGCTTCGTGAACTGCACCACGTGGGACGTATCGAAATCCACTATGCCGATCTTACGCATGTTCTCCACTTACCTCTCCAATGCAAACGAAACGAACACCTTACACAAGCCACGAACTCTACGTGCCCAGTTAACTCGATAAGCGATTCAAAGTCCGGGAGTTGTGCATCGTGTCAAGTATAGCCGAAGTACGATGCGCCTTCTAGCAACAGCGCTAGTCAGATGCGCAAGTTGCTCTTATAGCTTGGGGAGCGGGCTTCCCGATTAAACGCCAAGAAGCCGGGACTTGCGGTCACTATGCTACTATGCACCTGACAAGATGACTGCAAGAACCTCAATTACCGGCGTGGAAACGCCGACCTTTGTAACTGAGTAGCGGGGAAGATCCAATGAATCGAAACGACCTGCGCCAACAGTTCGACGACCAGGGCTATGTGAAGCTCAAGGGCTTTCTCGATTCCAATGTCGTAGCTCAAGCGCGCTCTGCAATGGAAGAGTTAGTGGAACAGCGAGCCCAGCAGCTTGTGGCAGCCGGCAAAATCGCCAGTCCAATGCGCGCAGAGCCATTTGAAACACGCTTCTTCCGCCTCTACGAAGAACACCTGGACGACGCCCCGAAGTCGTTTCGCAGGGAGTTGCACTTATCCGGGCTTTTCGACCTCTTCTTCAACCCGGCCCTGCTCGATGTCGTTGAAGTCTTCATTGGGCCGGAAGTTCGCCTCTATCCAAACTACACCGCCCGCCCCAAATTCCCCGATTGGAAAGGGACTGAAGTCCTCTGGCACCAGGACGGCGGCTACACGGAGCAAGTCGCAGAGGATGTAGGGAGCGTGGAGTTGCAGCGGATGGTGAATGTCTGGACGCCGCTGGTTCCCGCCCGCGCGGCAAACGGCTGTATGCAGTTTGTGCCGGGCACCCATAAGCTTGGCGCCGTGCCCCACGAAAGCCGCGAATACTACTTGGAAATCGCGCGTGAATCCCTGGACCCCTACGTGGAATCGGCTGTGGATGTCGAACTCGATCCCGGGGACGTTGTGCTCTTTCAGAACCTCCTCTTCCACCGGGGCCAGCCGAACCTTAGCAAAGAAATCCGTTGGAGTTTCGACTGGCGCTATCAAGATGCGCGGCAGCCTACCCTGCGTAAAGAAGAAGGCCATATTGCGCGGAGTCGCAGCAATCCGGATAGCGCAGTGAAGAGTGCAGCGGAGTGGGCTAGCCTAACGTTTCGCTAGGAACAGGCCTGAACACACGCAGGAGAGGACTGAGGACTGGTGATACTTGGATACAGATGAGCTTTGTAAGCACGGCATACGGATAGAAGCGTGTGTCACTTGCCGACCCGTGTGGGCTAAGCAGAGCACGGCAAGAACAAAAGGCAATCAGAAACTACATCAATTGCCCGCTCCAAAGCCCCAACCTCAATCAGAGGGAAAGAATCCGCTCTTCAAACCTGGAGACAAGGTGCGGGTAAAGGGAGAACCTGCGCGTGAAGGGCTCATTGTCAGAGAACCAATTCGTATTCCTGAAGGGTTTGACTATAGAGTATTCTTCAGTGCGATTGATGAACCAACATTGAGCGAGCGCGAACTAGATCTGGTCCCAGATCGACCGGTCTTGGAGTTTCTGCCGCACAAGGTCTTTTTGCGTGAGTTCATACTGCTCAAGGCTAGCTCCCCGCTGTCTGACACCTTGTATTCATTGGACGCATCGCGCATTGAGTATTACCCCTACCAGTTCAAACCAGTATTGCGATTTCTCAAGTCGCCGAATCAACGCATTTTGATAGCGGACGAGGTCGGATTAGGTAAGACGATCGAAGCCGCGCTCATTTACAGAGAGATGTCTGCGCGTCGTGATTTGAAGCGAGTCTTAGTGATTTGCCCGGCCGGGCTTCGAGAAAAGTGGCGTCGGGAGCTTCTATCTCGATTTGATGAGGAATTCGACATACTGGATGCCCAATCCTTCAGACGATTCTTGCATGACCAGCATGAATTGGGAGATGCAGTTAGGCTGCGCGGGATTTGCTCGCTTGAGATGCTCCGCAGAGATGAGTTTCGGGAAAAACTCAATGAACAGGCTGTGGATTTTGATTTGGTAGTCATTGACGAAGCTCACCACCTGAGGAACCCGGCGAGAAAGTCCTTTGCACTTGCCAACACAGTAGCCGGGCGATCGCACGCTCTCGTACTACTATCAGCAACTCCACTGCAAACAAGCAATGAGAACTTGTTCAATCTAATGCGACTCATTGACGCCGGTGAATTTGAACGATTCGAGGACTTCGAAGAGAGACTTCGTCCGAACATGTACATCAACCAGACGTCTCGTCTAGTCTCTCAAGGCAGATTCTCAAAGGCGTTGCGTGAGCTAAGAGCAGTAGAATCCACCCTGTTTGGGAAGAACTATCCTAGAAACCCCAGGTACCGCAGAGTTATCAAAACCCTTGGGCGAAAGCGCGCTCCAAGTAACGAAGAGATAGTAAGCGTTGAAAGTGACTTGCTAGAACTCCACTCACTGGCAAGGGTGTTCAATCGTACTAGGAAAAGAGACGTACTTGACGATACTGCCAAACGCAGCCCCTTTACCATTAAAGTCAAGCTCAACTCTGAAGAAAGGCAGTTTTACGATGCCGTTGATGACTTCGTTCGGTGGCAGCATTCCCAGCGAAAAGACACCGGCGAAGTCTCGACTTTTACAGTGATCATGCGCGAACGACAAGCAGCAAGTTGCATTCAGGTGCTAAAGGGACACTTTGAGCGGTCACTTACGACTTCCATTATTGAACTGAACTTAGAAATGACAGATCCAGACATCAGTGAAGAAGATGTTTCTACGCGCAAACTCTCTGATGCTGATCGCCGGCAAGTAATCAAACTACTTAGACTTTGCAATAACTTAGCAAACGAGGACACCAAGTACGAGAGATTTAAAGAGGCACTCAGTCTTTTGTTCGAAGATGATCCGAAATGTAAGGTGCTGGTGTTTTCGTTCTTCCGTGGCACGGCACAGTACTTATTCGACAGATTAAACCGAGAAGGATTCGTCGTAGAGACTATCCACGGCCAAATCTCTTTAGAAGAACGGCAACGCCGAATTGACGAGTTCCGGGATAGCGGCGACATAAGAATTATGGTTTCTACAGAAGTCGGTGCCGAGGGTCTGGACTTCGAGTTTTGCGGCGCAATGTTCAACTATGACTTACCGTGGAATCCCATGCGAGTCGAGCAGCGAATCGGCCGGCTAGATCGATTCGGACAACAACACAAGCGCATCAGGATTTACAATCTGGTAATTGAGGATACGATCGAGACACGAATATTTGAGCGCTTATACAATCGAATAGGGCTATTCGAATCCTCAATTGGCGACTTAGAGCCTATTCTGGGCGAGGAAGTAAGAAAGTTGTCACGCGACGTCTTCTTGGCACGGCTAACCGCAGAAGAAGAGACGCGGAAAGTTGAAGAAGCGGTACGCGTCCTGGAGCGACACCGGCAAGAGCAAGAGGCATTTGAAAGAGAGCAAGGCCTATTCCTTGGGCAGGACTTCTTGCTTCAACGCGACATGGAGGAGATACGATCTTCCGGTCGTTTCGTGTCTGTTCAGGAAGTACGTGCTTTGGTGGAGACATTCCTCGCAGACGCGCTACCAACCGTGCATCTCGTTCAGAGGGAAGACGGTGACTCGTTCAACCTTTACCCTAGAAATGAACTGGCCGACTACTTTGTGAACAGTGCGCGGGCAAGCCAAAGAAACAAGCCCTTGAGTGAGCAATTCCTGAGTCGACTGCAGTCTGAACCTCGTCTCGTGACTCTGACATTCGATGCTGAGACGGCCAAAAGAAGAAACATTGAGTTCGTGACCTTACACCATCCGTTGGCGCAGGCTGCGCTGGCTTATTTTGGGAAGTCTGGTAGTCGCGGTATCCCCATGATCACAAACTGGATTGAACGAACTTCTGAGACGCCCAATGGCGACTACGCTTTTTTTATTTACCGGTTTGATATACACTCGGCTACTCCTCAATGCACTCTGATCCCTATACTTGTCCCCACAGATGACCCTGACCCACGACCTTTTCAATCCGGCGTGTTCTTGAAGGAATTGACAACTGAGCAAGGCAAAGGACAGCCAGAAGTCGCAATTGACGAGGGCAGGTTCTCCCAACTCCAGGATGCGGCTGACAACTACGCAGCGAGAGTTAGGCACGACAAAGAAGTGTCTGAAAGGCAAGACAACGACGCCCTGATCGATGAGCGCATTACCAGCCTGGATCGACATTTCAGTTCACTCATTAGAAATCTCCGGCGCCAACTCAATGATGTCACTGAGGAGCGCATCAAGAGAATGCGGCAATCGCAAATGCGAAACTCCAAGAGGCGTCGCAATGAGCGTATCGAAGAGGAAGAATCCAAAAGAGCGGTACGTGTAGAATACACGATGATTGCTGCAGGTCTCGCAAGGGTTATACAGGACTAATGGCATTGATCAATGATTCGACTGAAAACGCTAGAAGTGGCACTGTCCGATTCTTGGAGAGAGGATATTGATGCAACTAACCGACCGGGTGGCAATAGTAACCGGCGGAGGCCGGGGTATCGGCCGGGCCACGGCGGAGCGGCTCTCGGAGGCAGGAGCCTCGGTCGTCGTGGCCGACCTCGATGGTGGTACCGCAGGGGCGGTCGCAAGTGACATTAGTGCTGCGGGCGGCGCGGCCATTGGCGTGCAGGTTGACGTTTCCAGTGAAGCGGATACAGAACGCTTGGCCCGGACGGCGCGCGATCACTTTGGCCGGATCGACATCCTCGTCAACAATGCCGGCATTGGGCTCTACACGCCGCTCCTCGAAACGACGTTGGCACAGTGGAATCAGGTGCTTGCCGTCAACCTGACGGCGATTTTTCTGTGCAGCAAGTACTGTGTACCCGTGATGATCGGGCATGGGGGCGGCGCCATCGTGAACATCGCTTCCGTGCGGGCCATCGCCACCACGGCACGCACCACGGCGTACACCGCCACCAAGGGCGCGGTAGTGGCGCTTACAAAAGCGATGGCAACTGAGTTTGGCGATGAAAAGATTCGAGTCAATTGTGTACTGCCCGGCGCGATAGACACTGACATGATGCGGGAGAACCTGGCGGAAGACGGCCTCACATTTGAAGAGGGTACCGCCCAATCCATGCAGAAGACCCCGTTGCGGCGTGTGGGTGAGGGGCGCGACATTGCCAATACCGTGACGTTCCTGGCCTCGGACGACGCCTCATACATTACCGGCGCCGGCTTTGTCGTAGACGGTGGCCGCACGGTACACATCTAACCCGCAGGCCCTGCAGACTCCTTGTTCATTTAAGGCGTGCGCGGTTGCCGCCGCCGGAGAATTTCACGACCTCGTGGCGTGCCGCTGCTGAGACGTATTCTCATCGGACAGCCATGACCCAAGCATGGCAGCATGCGCCCTCGCGCTGGCGGCGCTGCCTGCCGTAGTAGTGCCTGAATGCCCAATGGTATAATGAATGAGGATCTCAGCCGACTTCTACCTCGCAAGGATGTACCGGCTAGGCGGCTGAAGATGCAGGAAGAGAGAACCGATGGAAACAATGGTCAACTTTCCCCAGTGCCAGAAATGTCATACGGGCGTACTGGTGCCGTTTTCCGACTTCGGCGGACAAGGGGCATCTGTGATGTTCAAAGCCTGGGTATGCACAAATCCGGACTGTTTCTTCAATTTGAAAATTCGCAATGGGGATGTCTACGTAAACGAACGAGTCACCGATGCTGAGCGGGAGCCGCGCCCCGTTCGCTAGTGTTGTCCGTTGCACCTATCGGATAGCGCACCTGGCATACGGCGCAGACACGGGCACCCTCGGCATTGCGTTCCTGGACAGTTGCTATGGCAAGGATTCTCCTGCGTGAGCAGTACACGTGCTACAACCACCCGCATCGCAAGACCACCGATCGGTGCGATCGCTGTGGCACCGTGTTTTGCAATGAGTGCTTGACAGCACGGGGCAAGCGAGACCTTTGCAATCATTGCGCTACTGAGGTCGATGCCATCCAGGCGCGCCGCCAACGTCCCCTGCGCCAGAAGCTCATGGACTTTGCGCCCAGCCGCGCCTCTGTCGTGGTTACGCTCTCGTTCCTCCTCTTGATTGTGGTAGTCGGCGCTTTCTTCGGCAGACAGCTTGCCTCCGTTACGCTGGAACCGGAAGAAGCCGCGCGAGTGGCACGCGCCTTCCGCGGTACGCTGCAGACGACAGAGGGGCTCAACCTCGTTGAGACGATCGTTGGAGGAGAGGTTGTAGCCGCCACCAGCGAACGGGAAACTGACGATCACGTCGCAAAGCGGCTCGTCGATGGGTGGGCAGATTCGAGAGTGCCGGACTGGCGCTCTGAGACCGCAAGCCTGCCCCAGGAACTCGTCTTTGCCATCGAGCGGCAAGTCCTTGCCGGCGGTCAGGCATTCTCCAATACGTTAACGCTTCAAACCAGCGAACAGAGCCCGCCCGAAACGTGGGTGCGGGAATTCCGCGTATTTGTAAGCACTGAATCAGCAGAGGGGCCTTGGGAAGAGGTTGGCACCTTCACCCTGGCTGATAGCCCTCTCCTGCAGCGATTTACCTACGAGACCCGGCCCACTTGGTATATAAAGCTCGTGATCCTCAGTAACTATGGAAGTACCGATTACATCTCACTGGCGGAGGTCGGGGTCTATCTCACGCAGTGAAGTCTTCGTACAAGCCTCATCGATCCCGCTGAGCGTACCGAGCGTTCCTCGGGCATGTTGGAATCTGCGCAGACCGTAGAGAACCCCTCAGCATTCGATTGCAAAATCTAGAGAGAAAGCAACTCTGTGAAGCAATTCAAGCAGCTTTTTGGTGGGACATCGCTCGAAGAAAGTGTTGCAAAGAGTCGCGGTGGCGCCTTTTCGGCGCTGCGGGATCTCTTTCGACCCGGCGTACGGCTTGATGAAGACTTCTGGGAAGAACTGGAAGATACGCTCATCATGGCTGATGTCGGACCCTACCTGGCAGGGGAGCTCGTCGAGAGCGCGCGCGAGACGATTGCGCAGACTCAATTGGACTCGGCAGCGGAGGCCCACGGCCTCATCGAGGAGCTTCTCGTCGCACACCTTGGCCCCGATTCTGCACAAGTCATTTCCGGCCAACCGCTCACCGTGATATTGATGGTCGGCGTGAATGGCTCTGGCAAGACCACGATGACGGCGAAACTTGCCAATTGGCTGAAAGAGCAGGGCCACACGTGCATGCTGGCGGCGGCGGACACGTTTCGCGCTGCTGCCATCGATCAACTCCGTGTGTGGGCAGAGCGTATAGATGTGCCTGTCATTGCGCAGCAACCGGGATCAGACCCAGGCGCCGTCGTATTCGACGCCATCGACTCTGCCACTTCGCGCAATGTTTCCCATCTCATCGTGGATACTGCAGGCCGTCTCCACACAAAGGCCAACCTCATGGACGAACTGCGCAAGGTACAGCGCATCGCCACAAACCGCGTTGGCGCTGCCGCAGTTGAGACCTTGCTCGTCATCGACGCGATAACGGGTCAAAACGTGCTCAATCAGGCGAAGATCTTTTGTGAGTCCGTCCAAGTCACCGGAGTTGTCCTTACCAAGCTAGACAGTACGGCGCGGGGCGGGAGCGTATTCGGCATCGCTCGCGAGTTGCAGCTACCTATCAAATTGGTCGGCACGGGTGAGCAATTGAATGACATGGATGCTTTTGACAGCCAGCGCTTCGTGCGTGCCTTGCTGAGCGAGTCTGTGCCCACATAGACTCATCTACGCGTTGATAGACGAGCAGTCCATTGCTGGCGGAGTTGCTGGAAAGGAACGGAACCAACGTGAAAGGCGTAATCCTGGTCGGAGGAAGCGGCAGTCGCCTCGACCCGCTGACACGCGTCACGAACAAGCATCTATTGCCAGTTTATGACAAGCCGATGGTGTTCTATCCCATTCAGGCGCTCGTCAACGCCGGCATAACGGACATCATGCTCGTCACCGGCGGCAGCAACGCCGGCGACTTCCTGCGCTTGCTTGGCAACGGCAGTGATTTCGGCCTCAAGCGCCTTCACTATACGTACCAAGACCGCCCCGCTGGCATCGCCCACGCACTGGGACTGACCCGCGACTTCGCGGAAGGTGATTCTCTGCTGCTCATGTTGGGGGATAACATCATCGAAGGAACCCTGCTCGCGGCCCGCCGCAACTTTGAGGCGCAAGATCGGGGCGCGCGTGTCATGCTGACCCGAGTGGAGAATCCCTCAAGCTACGGCGTGGTGGAGATCGAGGATGGCGCCTGCGACGAAGTCGGCCACATCAAGAGCATTACGGAAAAGCCTGCAGATCCAAAATCGAACCTCGTGCAGACTGGGATATATTTCTATGACGAGCATGTGTTCGACGTCGTCTCCAGCCTCCGGCCGTCGGGGCGCGGCGAACTAGAGATAACCGACGTCAACACCCACTATCTCCAGGAAGGCAACCTGGAGTACGATATCCTTGAGGGCTTTTGGGCGGATTGCGGAGAGTCTTTTGAAACGTACCTAGAGTCTCAAACCCTCGTGGCCACGCATGGTGCGAATAAGTTGAATATGTAATGGAACGCATAAGTCATGTTTGAAACGCTTTCCGATCGCCTACAGGGCGTATTCCAAAAGCTGCGGGGACGCGGCAAGCTAAGCGAGGCCGACGTGGACGCGGCCCTGCGGGAAGTCCGTTTGGCGCTCCTGGAAGCAGACGTGAATTTCAGGGTCGTGCGCGGCTTTCTCAAGTCGCTGCGCGAGCGGGCGGTAGGCGCCGAGGTGATGGAGAGTCTGACACCGGGCCAGCAGGTTATCAAGATCGTACACGAGGAACTCATCACCCTACTCGGCGAACCCGCTCCGCTCACCCTTTTGGGCTCTCCCCCGCATGTTATCATGCTCGTAGGCTTACAAGGCTCAGGCAAGACCACTGCCGCGGGCAAGCTTGCCCTCGCGCTGCGCAAGCAGGGACAGCAATGCCTGCTGGTTGCGGCAGACATCTACCGTCCCGCCGCAATTGAACAGCTCGAGACCATTGGCCGACAGGTAGACGTGCCTGTGCATTCCATGGGTACTTCCCAGCCACCGGTGAAAATTGCCGAGACAGCCATTGAGAGAGCGCGCAATGAGCGCCTGGGGACGGTGATCGTCGATACGGCGGGGCGTCTTCAGATTGACGCGGAGATGATGGCTGAGATTCACGAAATCGCAGAAGCTGTTGAGCCGCAAGAAGTGTTGCTGGTTGCCGATGCCATGACCGGCCAAGAAGCCGTCAATGTTGCGCAGGCCTTCCACGAGCAGGTGACGCTCACGGGCCTGATCCTCACCAAGACCGACGGAGACGCCCGCGGTGGCGCGGCGCTCTCAGTACGCAGCGTGACCGGGATACCAATCAGGTTCCTGGGAAGCGGTGAGAAGATCGAGCCGCTCGACCCCTTCTATCCGGACCGCTTGGCCTCGCGCATTCTCGGCATGGGCGACGTGCTCAGCCTCATCGAACGAGCGGAAGAGACCATCGATGCAGAGCAAGCCGCCGAGCTGGAGAAGAAGATTCGCACCGCCAGCTTTACCCTGGATGACTTTGTCGATCAGTTGCAGCAGATCAAGAAGATGGGCTCATTGGGCCAAGTCCTTGAGATGGTGCCCGGTATGAATCAATTTATGCGCAATCCCGCGATGGCTGCGGCCTTGGACGAACGGCAATTTGCACGCGTAGAGGCGATCATTTACTCGATGACGTTGGCTGAGCGCCACAATCCAGCCATCATCGACGGTTCGCGGCGGCGGCGGATTGCGGCCGGCAGCGGAACGACGCCTGCAGAAGTCAACCAGCTCCTCGGCAATTTCCGTCAAATGCAATCTATGATGAAGTCGCTGGCTTCCGGCAAGATTCCCCGCAATCTCATGCGCTTCTTTGGCTAAACCGGCACCTTGTTGATTGCTTAGCTTGGGGAAGAGCCAAAACTCACCGCAACTCACGGGCCGGCGCCTGTGCCACACTGCTGACACCCGCGGCAGGTGCCGCAATTGCAGAGTCCGCTTAACCCTGGATGAAACTCGTTGCGTGCCACGGCTTGCTCCCGGGGTTTGCGGACGCTAGTTCCTCGCTAGCCACGTCACACCCTTGAGCCCACTCGTTCGAGTGGTGAAACACTCTGTCTCTTACCGACGTTGCATCTGGGCTTTGTGGGGCCTATTCGCCACTGCGGCCGCGGCCATGAATGGGGGCGAACTGAAAGACCAGCCAGCCGAGAATAGTGGCCAACAATGACCCAACTAGGATGCTCATCTTGGCCGACTCCAGCAATTCCGTTCCGCCAAGGGCCAAGTTTGCAATAAAGAGCGACATTGTGAAGCCGATACCTGCTAAGCACCCGGCGCCAAGTACGTGGAACCAGTTTACGCGACTGGGTAGGGCGGCGAGACCGAGACGCACCGCGACTACGGAAAAGAGCACAATTCCGAGCGGCTTGCCGACGAGCAGCCCCAGGGCCACACCGCGTGCCAGCGGTTCCTCTACAAAACCGGTAAGGTCGGCGTCAATTGCAACGCCGGCATTGGCCAGTGCAAACAACGGCATGATGCCAAAGACCGTCCAGGGATGGAGCGTGTTTTCGAAACGCTGTAGTGGCGACTGCGCCCCCAAGGCCGTCCGCTCTATAGAACGCATCAGGGATACTTGCTCTTCATTCGCCAACACACTCTCACCTTCAGACGATGCCTGGGCGAATTCATCAATGTAGACGCGGCTCAGGTTGGTGAATTCGGCGCTATCTATACGCCGACGGACCGGAATCGTAAACGCCGCAATTACCCCCGCCACCGTAGGGTGCACTCCCGATAAGATGAAGGCCGGCCACAGACCGCAGGCGCCCAAGAGGATATACACGAGCGTGCTGCGAATCCCCAAGCGATTGGCAGCGATAAGCAATACCACAAAAACCGCGGCGATTCCCAACGCCAAGAGCGAAATGCCGCTGGTATAGAAGATGGCAATGACAAGCACCGCCCCAATGTCATCAACTATCGCCAGAGCCGTAAGAAAGACCTTAACAGGCGTGGGCACTCGGCTGCCAAGGACCGCCATCACGCCCAGCGTAAAGGCAATGTCAGTCGCCATCGGGATGCCCCAACCGCGTTGTCCCGGCTCGCCCCAGTTAAACCACAGAAAGATGGCAGCGGGAACGAGCATGCCGCCGATCGCCGCCATGATGGGGAGCATGGCACGCCTTGGTGAAGCGAGTTCTCCGGCAATTACCTCACGCTTGATTTCTAGGCCGACCACAAAGAAGAAAATTACCATCAAGCCATCGTTGATCCAGTATTCGAGCGGCTTGTCGAATACGAAGTCGCCAATTCTCACAGCAAAGTGAAGGTGCCAGAGGTCATAGTACGATGAGCCAAAAGGAGAATTGGCCCACACAATTGCCACGATTACGCAGGCCAGCAGGACTATCCCACTGGATGCCTGCGCATGGGCAAATTCCTGGAAGAGACCCAGGACTCGAAACCGTCCTTGCCCTGGGGAGGATGCGCGGTTACCGCGTTGATCCGTGTCTGTAATATCGTTTTTCACTGCTGAGTCCTCAGCATGTCGAAAATTGTCTCCCGATTAGCGTGCAGCACCTAGCCAGGGGCTTCCGCGGGGCGTTCTTAATACTATAGCGCACCGCATCATAGCAGTCTCGATACACCAGAGAGTGACAGTCCGGCACGAGGATTCTGCAAAGTGCACGCGGATTCCCGGACTGTTCGCGAGCCTCTGCGTTGAACGATGTTTTGCTTGGAACACACGTATTCTGTCACGCACATAACAGAGATTCAACACTTTGCAGCAGCCGGCTGCATAGTCCTGCCTGCGACATGGTTAATTGTTGAGCTTGGGACGATACTGCAGGGCTTCAGCGAGGTGTTGGACAGCTATGACATCGGCCTCATCCATGTCCGCAATCGTGCGGGCGAGCTTCAGCACGCGATGGAAGCTGCGCGCCGTCAATTGCATGCGGTCCATCGCCGTCCGCATCAGATTCTGAGCATCCGACTGCAGTGTACAGAACTCCCGCACATGTCGGGGGCCAATTTCTCCATTAGTCTTGAAGGGAAGCGCAGCAAAGCGCTCCTGCTGAACTTGCCGGGCGCGCACCACACGCTCCCGCACACTTGCTGAGGGCTCGCCTTGGCGGTCTTCTGTCAGTTTTTCGTATTCGACGCGCGGAACTTCAACATGTATGTCAATGCGGTCCAGCAGTGGACCGGATAATTTTCTTTGGTAGCGCGTGACGATGGCAGGATTGCACGTGCAGTTGCGCACCGGATCACCATACCAACCGCACGGGCAAGGATTCATCGCGCCAATGAGCAAGAACTGCGCCGGAAACGTCAGCGAGCCCGAAGCGCGCGAAATCGTAACGGCGCCGGACTCAAGCGGCTGCCGGAGCATATCAAGGAGATTTGTCGGAAATTCAGGTATTTCGTCGAGAAACAAGACGCCGCGATGCGCCTGGCTGATCTCACCCGGGCGCGGAAAGCGGCCGCCGCCAACGAGCCCCGCGTGAGAGACGGTGTGGTGGGGAGAACGAAACGGACGCTTCAATACCAGAGGCTCGTCCGCCTGCAAGAGCCCACAGACACTATAGATCTTGCTCACCTCTATCGCTTCATCCAGCGAGAGCGGCGGCAATATTGATGACACGGCCTGGGCCAAGAGGGACTTGCCAGTGCCCGGCGGACCCGAGAACAACACGTTGTGACCGCCGCTGCATGCCACTTCTAGCGCCCGCTTGGCGTGCTCCTGGCCTTTTACGTCGGCCAGATCAACATCGTAGGCTATGGTATCGTTTTCGGCGGCATTCGGCGGGCGGGCTCTGGCGAGGGATTCCATGTCACTGAGGTGCAAGACCAGTTGCCGCAAGTGCATTGCGGGGTAGACTGCCAAACCAGATATGATCGCCGCCTCCGCGCCGTTTGACACGGGTACGTAGGCGGAGCGTATACCCCAACGGAGTGCATTGGACACGAGCGGCAGAATTCCGTTCGTAGGCCGTAGCGCCCCTTCAAGCGCCAACTCGCCGAGAAAGAGCGACTCTTCCAGACCTTCCGCCGCTAACTGACCGCTGGCGACGAGAATGCCGATGGCTATGGCTACGTCGAGCCCTGTGCCTTCCTTTGCCACGTCGGCAGGCGCAAGATTGACGGTAACCCGCTTCTGAGGAAACACGAAGCCTGCGTTTCGAATTGCCGCGCGCACACGCTCACGGGCTTCTTGCACCGCCGTATCCGGTAAGCCGACGATGACAAACGAGGGCAGCCCGTCGGCAAGATCAACTTCTACCTCGACTTGGGCGCTATCCAGCCCGACCAGCGTGGCAGCCATAACCTTGGCGAGCATACTGAATCCTAGAGTCCAGCTATATCGGCCTTACACATGCATCACAAAAGGTACGGAGACTTGTACACGTAAATTAGGAATGCAGCAAATGGCTACGTCGTCGCTCTCTGCCGCACATCGCCGATGTCAATGGTGCATAGTCCCTTCGCGGGTAGCGCCTGTCCAACGTGAAGCAATTTCGCCCCCAAACGGCGGAAGCCGCCGTCTCCGGCACTGATCGAACACTTATTTCGCCGAAGGAATGTTACGCGCTTTCGGCCTGCAGCCGAAACCAACGTGTCACAGTCAGTCAAGCGGATCGAAAAACGTCAGATCAGCGCCGAAATTGTCCATCGCCGCCACCGCGTCTCCTTCAAGAGCCGTCCGGATGTTGCGCGTGCGGTGAGTGAGCGTAATCTCAGTCCGTGCCGCCGGGTATTCCAATAAAATTGGTTTGCCCGGATCAGGCTGGGCAATGAACAGGTGATCTCCCAATACCCGGTAGTCGGCGGTACCACTGACTTGCAACGCAGACCTGTCGGCCCACCGCGGCAATCTGATCCAAAGTGGCGCCGCGTGGCTGGTTGTCACGCTCACTCGGCCTGACGATTCGCCCGCCTGCACCCGCGCGTCCGGCGTGTCCTGGTCCAACAGCAGGTTCACGCGGACGCCATCGGACCCTGTCACGACGCCTTCCCTGAGCACTTCGCAGAGGGTCCCGACTACTCCGCCGACTATGTCCATATTGAAGCTGATCCGTTCGAGACCAAGCGGGCGGTGGCCGTACGGCGCTGGAAACCCAAACGCTCCCAAGTGGCGTTCTTTCACACTTCTCAGACCATCTTCGCCTGCCGGATTGGCAGGTTCGGGGATGAAATCCACGTCGCGAAGTTGGGACGGCAACAGGTGCCCGCGTAGTATCCTTTCGGCGTCTTGGAAGCGCCCGGGATATCCATGCCGGCCGAGTATCAGGTCTGTTTCGACGATGTCGCCGGTGTTGTTGCCCTCGCCCTTGTCGGCCGGGCTGTCGTCGGCGCTGCTCTCGATCACCCAGCCCAGTTCGTCGCGGATCGCCCACAGCCCGTTGTCGGCAAAGGCCCGTACTCGCTCCAGGAGTGCGGCGTCACCGGTCAGGTCCGCAAGCTGCGCCAGCGAGGACATGACGCAGGTCGTCGAGTGCGTGTGCACGCCAAACTTCTCACGGTCATACGACCCGTCCGGCAAGAAGAACTCAGACGTGGCCTTCTCGGCCAGGAGAGACGCCAGTTCGAGCGCTTTGCCCGAGCCGGTGGCCCGGAAGTACTTGACCAGCGGGCCGATGGCGCGGGCGACTCCCGTAATGAATGTATTCTGCCGGGTCCAGCGAATGCCGTGGGCCGCTGAAATCCTCTCGCGGTCCCAGCCGTCCACCGGGTCCCACGCATCGAGTATGAACTCAATGCTGGATTCGGCCACTTCCCTCGCCGTGTCGGAGTTTCGAAACTTGACCAGTGCGTAAAGAGCATGCATTCCCTCACGCACGTTGTGATCGTTGAAGTTCTCGATTGGTCCGTCCACGCGGTCGCGGTTCATGGGCAAAGGCACGGGGCCGGAGTAAGAGAAGAGGGCCGCTGCGGCGTGTTTTTCGACCGCCTCTTCCGAGATCGAGACGCCAGCCGCGTCTTCGGCATTCAGCAGTGCGTTCAGGTGCCTGCCCGGCACATGCGACTCAGAGTGGACGTTGCTGAAGCTGAGCCGGGGGTTGGGAAGGACCTCTGAACCGAAGAACGGGATGTCGTTGTCGTCAGCGTTGAACACGCTCGACATCGTCCGGCAACCGAGTTTGATCGCCGACTTGATGTCGGTAGTGTTGACGTTGGATACCTTCACGTTTGCGCTCCCGTAGTCTGCTCGAAAACGGTCCGACCAGGTTGATTTACACTTTGCATCATGGACGATAGATCATACCGGCGGGCAGCTCATCCGCCCGATAGCACCTGCGGATAGTGCCCCGGGCAGGCTGCTGAAGCCCGGCAATGAACGGGACACACGCAATTCGGACCCGTGCATGCCGTGCTCGCCATGTTCGCACGGCTGATTGGACGCAGGTAGGGCCGGCCCCTTACTCTTCGCACTTTCTGCGCGTGCGTCTCCAGGCTGCACTATCAAGCCCCATACCCAGCCAGCGGGCACGCCACCAACCACCGTAATCGGCAGGCCGTCAGCACAATCAACTCCTACCTCAACTTGGGCGCTATCCAGCCCTACATGCGTGGCAGCCATAATCCTGGCCGGCATCTCCACCTCCACCGCGAAGCACAGCTTGCAGCCCTTGCCTATACGGGGACTATAGACCCGGCGCCAAATGCAAGCAAAGCCGTAAATATTCGGTACTAAAGGAGTACCGGCACAAACATGCCACAACTGCTGGCAGTTTAGCAATGCGTGAGGTAGCCTGGCAGCCAAATTCGTAATTGTCTTGTCGGTCTGGTAGCATTACAGTAGCATACGAAAGAATATCTTTCGCGCCCACGTACGGCGGGTGCGGGTTAAATGTGTCCTGCCATTTGCGCATTGCACATTGCACTCTGTATACTCCCATTCAATACGTAGTGTATTGGTATTGGGGTGTCCAAATCGAGATCAAGTGGACTAAGAACTCATTACGCAATCAACTATAAGATTGACTGGTTCAGGAAGGAGAATCGATGAGTAATTCCGGATCAACAGTGATGGAAAAGCAAGCATGGGAGGTGGCAGGCCAACGTCTCGGTGGTACAGTTGCGTCACTGGCCGTTTCGCCGAGCTTTAGCGAGAACAACCTAGTGCTCGCCGGAACCATGGCGGGAGTGTTTTGCTCCGAAGATAAGGGCAAGACCTGGAAGATTTCCAATGAAGGCATTACGAGCCCCTATATTCAGGCGCTCGCATTTGCGCCTAACGTTGCGAATCATGAGGTAGCGTTTGCCGGTGCTTTGGAAGGTGGCGTCTATCGCTCTGACAACGGCGGCAAGACCTGGCAGCAGCTTGACTTTTGGCAAGGAGCGGCCTCAGTCACGTGCCTGGCGGTGTCGCCGAGCTTTTCCGATGATGGAGTGATGCTCGCCGGCACCCAGGAAGATGGCGTCTTCAAGTCAACCAACCGCGGACGTACGTGGAATTCGGCCAACTTCGGCATTATGGAACTCAGTATTCAAGCCATTGCCATCTCGCCGGACTTTGAAGAGGATCAGACCGCATTCATAGCTGGTGGCGACGGCCTCTATCGAACGCTTGACGAAGGCCGTGCATGGCGGCTGGTAGACAGAGGGCTGGATAGCATGGCCATCCAGGCAATTGCCGTTTCGCCAGATTTCGCAGAGGACCGAACGGTGCTTGTCGGCACGGAAGATATGGGTGTCTTCAAGTCTACCGACGGCGGTACAAACTGGCAGGAAGCGAACAGCGGACTGGACAGTGTCTCGATCAACGCGCTCTGCCTCTCGCCGGGGTTTGCCAGTGACAGCCTGGCATACGCGGGTACGGCAGAAGGATCGGTTTACCGTTCGTCCGACGGCGGCAGTACCTGGGAGAGCGTTATCGATCAAGATTCGTCGGTACTCTGCTTGCTGACAACCGGAACCGGCGAGGACGACATTGTCCTGGCAGGTGTGCACCGGGAGGGCGCTCTGCGCGCCAATGGCGACGCTGCTGATTGGGAACCGGCCGTAGAAGGCCTTGCCGCACGCTCGCTGCTTGGCACGGCACTTTCTCCAAATTGCCATCAGGACGGTACGCTCTTTGCGACTAGTCTCGAAGACGGAGTCCTGCGTTCTGCCGATGAAGGGTTGACGTGGGAAGCAGCCGGTGCAGGCCTCGAAGAGATGCAAGTCGCATCACTCTTAATCTCGCCTGAGTATGCAAACGACTCCACCGTATTTGCGGCAACTCATCAGGGCGTTGCAATTACCGCAGACGGCGGCAGGAGCTGGCAGGCCAGTAACGAGGGCATCGATGAAGAAACGTTGGACCTCCGCGTCTTGGCAGTTTCTCACACGTACGCGGAAGATCGCTTGGTCGCGGCCGGGGGGCCGGGCGGCGCACTGTACTTTAGCCGTGACGCGGGTCAGTCCTGGGAACGGTCCGAAGAGACTTTCGGCGAGGAAGACGTAATCGGTATAGCGCTTTCCCCGAATTTCGCCGATGACAACACGCTCTTGCTCGGCACTTTCCGTGCTTCTCAAGGCGATTACGCCAGTACCATTACTGTATGGCGCTCTGCTGACGGCGGAGAGATTTGGAAACGAATCCTCGTCCATGCCACGGGAGCACAGTGGATCAGTTTCGCCATGCCGCCAAACTATTCCGGCTCGGAAGAGGACTATAGCAACTTCTTCATTGCCACGGCGACTCGTTTCTTCCGCCCGATGTGGCGCGGCAAGAATCTCTGGGTAGGTGATGCCATTGGCGAAGCGACAGCGGCCGTGGTCTGCCTGGCTATCTCGCCCGAATACGAAAGCGATACCACCATCTACGCCGGTACCAGCCGGGGCGTGTATAAGTCCTCAGACGAAGGGCTGACATGGCAAAACATCAACGAAGGGCTGGACAACAAGGCGATTGTCTCTCTGCTGGTCTCACCAAACTATGCTGAAGATCACGCGGTATGGGCCGTGTCGCTGGGCGGCACCGTGTGGCGATACGTCGATGCGTAGCTGGTTGCTGCCGACTACAGCCCTGCTTTAAACCTTGATCCCGGCAAACTAAAGAGCTACGTGCCGCTTTGCCGGCACGTAGCTCAGTGTTTAAGCGCCGCAGAATCGCATCTGCTGACGCCTTACAGGGGGGCCTGGAAATGAATGGCTTCACTCACGCGCAAGTACATGCATTCCGGCTCAAACGTCACCATCTTGAGAGTCCTGTTCAGCCGGGAAAGATTCGAGATGTCGTAAGCGATACGTGTGGCATCCAAGCGCAGGTAATGTCTGCGGCACAGTTGGCGTTACAGGTCAGGAGTCTCGGTCTGTCCGTGGCTGCGATCGAGCGCGCGCTCTGGCAGGACCGAGACCTGGTAAAGGTGTGGTGCATGCGCGGCACGCTGCACGTGCTGCCTGCACACGAACTTCCCGTCTACGTAGCAGCACTCAAGCCCTATCGTCTCACGCAAGAACAACGCTGGATGGCGCGGTACGGCGTAGACGCTGCAGCCATTCAGGCAATGACAGAGGCCATCCTCGCGGCACTTGGCGAGATCCCTCTTACTCGGCGCCAACTCTCACAGAAGCTGAACGCCGGGTTACGCAAGCATGCTCCGCAGGTGATGGAACTGGTCGAGCACGGTTGGGGAGGTTTGGGAAAATATGTTTGCCTGCAGGGCGACCTGTGCCTTGGCCCCAATCAAGGTCAGGAAGCAACATTTGTACGGCGAGACATGTGGTTAGACAATTGGGAAGACGTGCCTGGAGAGGAGGCTGAAGTCCTGCTCTTGAAGCGCTATCTTCAGGCCTACGGGCCGGCTACCGTGCAAGACTTTTCCTTCTGGGCGGGCATGTCGGTGAAAGATGCCAGCCGGATTTGGCGCAGACTGCAGAGCGAGATGCAGGATGTGACCGTTGCAGAAAGAACCGCTTCCATCCTTAAGAGCGACCTCCCAACTCTTCAGGAGACGAAGTCCGTTGCAGAAGCGGTGCATCTCCTGCCTCACTTCGACGTCTACCTGCTCGCCCACCGCAGCAAGACGCATCTCGTGGCGGAAAGTCATTACAAGCGCGTGTATCGCGCTGCGGGTTGGATATCCCCGGTAGTGCTAGTCAACGGGCGTGTCGCCGGAGTGTGGTCGCAGGCGCGCCGGGGCGGGGTGCTGCAGGTTACTATCGAGCTCTTCGGCAAGCTCTCCAGATTCCAGTACGCCGCGATAGAGAAACGCGCCGTTGACGTGGCCAGTTTCTTCGACTCTCGCCTGGAGCTTGCGTACACTAGCACTGCGGAAGCGATTCCTGCAAACTAGGAACAAGATTGGATCTGCAGCAAGTCGAATGAGAAAAACCACAGACCCGAGGAGTGTATCATGGCAAACCCGGTTCAGTTGGGAACAGCGAGCATTAACATTACCCCTTCCGTAGGAACCTGGATGGGCGGCTACAGCGCCCGCGACCACGGCGCGACGGACATACACGACGACCTCTATGCCAAGATCTTAGTTTTCTCCGATGGTGAGACAAAGGCCGCCGTCGTCACCTGCGACCTCGTCGGCATTACCGAAGAAAGCACTGCCGCAGTGCGCAGCCTGGTCGAGGAGCAAACGGACATCCCCGGCAGCCACGTGATGATAACCTGCTCCCACACGCACTCCGGGCCTACAACGCGGGAGTGGCGCTACGATGCCCCATTTAACACTTCCTATATGCGCGAGCTCGAGCGCAAGCTGGCGGGAGGCGTGCAGGTAGCGAACCAACACCTGCAGCCTGCTGTCGGCGGTCTGGGTGCGGGCTCTTTCCCGCTTGCCGTAAACCGCCGCCTCACCACGGACGGCGTAACCGAAATGCGCGCCAATCCGGATGGGGTGGTGGATCACACCGTTGCGGTGCTTCGCTTCGACAAGGCAGATGGCACGCCATTGGCCACAGCTTTCCACTATGCCTGCCACTCAACGAGCATGGGCGCATCGAATTACGCGTTTAGCGCCGACTATGCCGGCGGCGCGAAGGCCTTTGTCGAAAAGACTTACGGAGGCGGCCACACTGCGGCGTTCTTGCTGGGCTGCTGCGGCAACACGCGGCCCAACTTCACCAGCGACGGCAGCCGCTTCCGCTCCGCCACCTTCGACGAGTTGGAAAGCGTCTGGCGGGGCCTTGGCGCTGAAGTCGTGAACGTGCGGGAGTCGATCGATTGCGCGCCGCTGGATGGCGTCGCCGTGGCGCAGCGCATGGTGACCGTGCCTCTGCGAGAAGTTCCTGATGTCTCCTTTTACAAGGAGGCGCTTGAAACGGAAACCTGGCCTGATACACAGGAACGCATTAACCGCGACTCACTCAAGTGGGTACGAAACCGCGTTTCAGAATACGAAACCGACAACTTGCTCCTTGAACCCAAAGCGGAAATCCAGGTTATCCGCGTCGGCAACCTCATCTTCGCCAGCTTCCCCGGCGAGGTATTTCTTGAATACGGTCTGGCGGTGCAAGAGCGTGTAAAGGCCGAATTGGGTCTGGAGGCCCTGCACGTCGAACTCGCCAACGGCATGATTGGCTACGTGCCCACGGCAGACGCAATCCCACATGGCGGCTACGAAGTCATGGCCTATCGCCACGGCGCGCAATCACCGGCGGGCTACTCCGGCGACGCCGAAACTCTCTTTGTAGACACCGCCGTGGAACTGGCCCATGAGGCAGCACTTTAAACCAGGTAACACTTAAAAGGAGTCTGAGAAACTAACGGAATGAATCTCGATTGGAATTCGATCCGCACATTCAAAGGTTCGCAGTCTAATGCTTTTGAAGAGCTGTGCGCACAGTTGGCACGCGCCGAAACTCCCCCGGACGCCAGATTTGTGCGAAAGGGCACTCCCGATGCCGGCGTCGAGTGCTTTTGCCAATTGCAGGACGATAGCGAGTGGGGCTGGCAAGCTAAGTACTTCACTGCTTCACCCACAAGCACTCAATGGCAACAACTCGATAAGTCTGTAAAAAGTGCGCTTGACAAGCACACAGACCTTGTTCGCTATTACGTCTGCATCCCAATTGATCGACCGGACGCCCGCATCGAAGGGCAACAGTCTACCATGCAGCGGTGGGAGACACGCGTTGCGAAATGGAAGTGCTGGGCACAAAAATGGTGCATGAATGTCGAGTTCGTTTGGTGGGGTTCCTCGGAACTTCTCGATCGGCTCTCTCTGCCGGAGCACTTCGGTCGAGTGTACTTTTGGTTCGATACCCGATACTTCGATGACAGTTGGTTTGGAGACCGCCTGGAACAGGCGATTGCAGCCGCCAGCGCCCGATTTACTCCGGAGTTGCATGTTGATGTGCCCATAGCGCACAAATTCGAGCTACTTGGTAGGACCGAATCAGCCCTCAATCAGATAAAGTTGCTCGCTAGGGACATTCGGCGAGCACTCAGTTTTGTCCGCTACACCTCCACTCCTGACGAAAGTTCATCTCAGATTGTAGACCTTGCCGAAGTCTCCGACTCTGTAAGACTAGAGCAACTCTTGCAGGCAGGAGAAGACGCGCTTAGCGCGTTTTCGGACTTATACTTCGCACCTACCGACAAATCCCCTCTTGCTTCCGCAATAGGAATGGTCAAAGCAGCCAGAAACTTGGCGGAGGAAACTATAGAATCACTGCATAAGGTGATTCAAGACGATTCTTCGAGAGTCGAAGGTGAAACCCAATCTCCCTACTTGCCTAGTCCGATTGATCGCCTACGCGACAGCGTGGTCAAACTTGGATTTCGACTTGATAATGCCAACTTCGAACTCTGTCAAGCGGCAGAGTTTGCTGACAGCAATCTCATGATTCTCGAGGGAATGGCGGGTACCGGCAAAACACACCTATTGTGCGACTCTGCCCGTTTACGCACCGATTCAGGTGCTCCCACGATATTCCTGATGGGCCACCGCTTTACAACTTCGGAGGAGCCTTGGACTCAAGTTTTCCAGCAACTTGAGTTGCACGATCTAACTGTAGAACGATTTGTCGGCGCACTTGAAGCTGTGGCGGAAGCAAGAAACTGCCGTGCGCTGCTCATTGTCGATGCGCTGAATGAAGGGCTCGGCCACAAAGTCTGGCCGAATCATTTATCTGCATTCTTAAAGAGTCTTGAAAGGTCGGCATGGATCGCCGTTGTGCTATCGGTTCGTTCGACCTATTGGGAAATCATACCCGAGGAAGTGCGCAACAATGCAGTAGTTGTTGAGCACACAGGCTTCACTGACGATGAGTACGAAGCCGTTGCGAGATTCTCTTCCCACTATGAGCTTGAACTTCCATCCGTCCCCATCTTGCAGCCCGAATTCTCCAATCCCCTCTTTTTGAAGATGATCTGCGAAGGACTGCATAGTCGCGGAGAAAGAAGACTGCCCAAGGGGTTGCAGGGTGTTACGGAGTTCTTTGGATTCTACCTTGATACGGTGAATAGTAGTCTTGCGAAAGCGCTTGATTACGATCCCAACCAATCTCTTGTTCAGGATGCGCTAGCGAAGCTTGCCCAGGAGTTAGTCACCAATCGAAGCCGCTACCTGCCAAGACAAAGAGCGCAAGAGATAATTGACCAATTGCTGCCAAGTCGTGACTTCTCAAGGTCACTGTATCGCGGCCTGGTTATTGAGGGAATCTTGCTCGAAGACATAGATTGGCGAGCGACTAACGGGAGAGAAAAGGTCACGTCCATCACGTATGAGCGCTTTGCCGACCACACAATTGCTAGCAATCTTCTGGAAATTTATCTGGATGCAGATCATCCCGAGGCTGCATTCGCAATAGGGGGCGGCCTGGCGTTTTTGGAAGAGGAAGGTGTCTACACGCGGGACGGTCTTATCGAGGCTCTGTGCATTCAGGTCCCAGAGCTAATAGGCCGAGAGCTTTTCAGGCTTGCCCCTAGTCTCTTAGAATGCTCGAACCTTGGCCGTGCATTTCGACAGAGCATAATTTGGCGAAAGTTAGGCGCATTCTCTGACGACACTTGGGAGGTCTTGCATGAATGCGCCAGTTACGAAGGAGATACTGCGGAAACTCTGGAAGTGCTGCTAACGATCGCAACAGTTGAGAATCATCCGTTTAATGCCGAAATGCTTGACACAGTTCTGCGCCGCTGGTCTATGCCTGAACGCGACTCATGGTGGAGCACGTACCTACACCATGCATATCAGTCTAGTGGCGGCGTTAATCGACTCGTCGATTGGGCATCAGGGGTTTCCTCCGATGCGACCCTAGAAGAGCGTACGGTTGACTTGGCTGGTATAACGCTTACTTGGATGCTCACAACGTCCAACCGCTTTCTCCGTGATCGGGCGACTAAGGCTCTAGTCTCGTTGCTCTCAGATCGCCTTGATGCGGCCGCACGTCTAGTTGGAAGATTCCACGATGTTGATGATCCTTTTGTTACAGAGCGCCTATACGCAGTCGCGTATGGTGTTGCAATGCGGTCTCATGATGCCGCAGCAGTGGGAAACCTAGCATCAATCGTATATGAGAGAGTATTCGCTTCCGGCAATCCTCCAGCGCACATTCTGCTCCGCGACTATGCCCGAGGTGTCATCGAACGTGCAATTCATCTTGGATCAACTCTCCAGATAGATCAAGAACTCTTTCGTCCACCTTACAAGAGTGAGTGGCCAGATATTCCAGACGAGAACACAATTGAAGCGCTTATGCCGGACTTGAGCAGGGATTCCGATGACAGTCGAGAGTTAGAGTTGGCACGGCATCAGATTGAGTTTTCAGTAATGCATGACGACTTCGCACGATACGTAATCGGAACAAACTTCGGAAGAGCCAATTGGCTGTCAATGCGTCTTGAGGAAGCACCATGGCTCTCGCACACAGAACGAATTAGGAATTGGAAGTCCAAGCTAAGCGGACAAGAACTCAAAGCATGGGAAGAGTATGAAGACAGACACAATGAAGGGCCAATTACCATAACTCTTGCGGTTGAAGGCGAGAGGGGCAGCAGCACCCAATTCGTAAGAATAAATGGGAAGTCCAGGTGGGTAGGTATTGGCTCATTAACTGAAGCGGACCGACGGGAACTTGACCAAGCTGCAGAGAGAGCAGATGAGGAATCGAAAGACAGGTTGTTTTCAGCATTGACGAAAGACCATCGGACCGAATTGGAGTCCATCTTTCGAAAATCATCAGAGGACCGGCCTAGCTTCGACCTGAGTCAAATACAGCGCTATGTTCTGTGGCGTGTTTTCGACCTGGGATGGACGATTGAGCGCTTCGGACATTTCGACAGCCAATTCGTCCAAAACTATCAACGTGATGCAGCAAAGCCGGAGCGCATCGGAAAGAAGTATCAGTGGATCGCCTACCATGAAGTCCTCGCATACATAGCCGATCACTATCAGTACAGGGGCATGTACGGTGAAGATGACTCTGACAGAGCGTACGAGGGTCCTTGGCAAGAACGTCTTCGAGACATTGATCCCTCCTATACTATCAAGCGAACTCCTGGTGATCCATCTTGGGGCAGCCACAATCCTTCATGGTGGGCAAGCTACGACTGCGTAGACTGGGGTGAAGATCTAGGCTACGAAGCATGGGCCAAAAGGGATGGAGACTTTCCTGCCGTAGAGGAGCTACTTAGTGTGGTCCGACCGGAGGATGAAACTCGGTGGATTAATGCGAAGGCTTTCTTGCTTTGGCGCCAGTCTCATCCAGCCGACCTCGAACCCGATATGGTTGACAGACGAGAACTGTGGCTTAGAATCACAGCCTTTTACTTACGGGCGGAGTGCGCAGAAGACTTCATGCAGTGGGCTAGTTGTGCAGACACTTGGGGAACATGGTTGCATGAGCCAAGTGGGGTTCAAGACTTCTACTTGGGAGAGTATGGATGGTCACAAGCGTTTCGACACATCTTCAAGCCATTCTATGGTTACTCTGATTGGGAGGAACCTGGGGACGGCAGTCCGACCTCAGTTCGACCTGCAAGTTTCCAATACACTGCTGAGGCAGGAACCTTTGACTGCTCAATTGAGGAGAGTTTTTCACTTCGACTGCCCCACCATGACTTCGTCGCAAAGTTAGGGCTAAGATGGTCGGGCACTGGTACTAACTTTTGCGATTCGAATGGCCGCCGCGTAGCCTTTGATCCCACCGTGCACGAAGATGGGCCTTCTGGTCTTCTGTTGAGAGAAGACTACGTAAGAACGTATCTGTCTCAGAATAACCTGGCTCTCGTTTGGATTGTTCAGGGAGAGAAGGATATTCTTGGAAAGGGATTGGATAGCGTTCCTCACGGATGGCACAGTGTCACTGGCGCATTCCTGTACACGGACGGAAAGCCTACAGGTAGTCTAAGGCACCGCTTCGATGCGCCGGGAGAATAACACAAGCGGACAAGTGAATAAGGGCCCAAATGCATATCGGACGACTATTTTAATGCGCTTCGATCGAACCATCACGGTGCCGGAGGGAGGTCTGGCCACTAAGCATGACGACCTCTTGCCGGAGGGCATGGCAGATAGGGTAGACTGCATTCTTATACCCGAATGGGTCCTGCAAGACCGCGTTGCGGGCCTGGCGCAACAGATCCACGATGGTTGCGCCAATTGCAACGAGCTTGTCTTGCTCGTGGTCCTCAAGGGCGCGTTCGTCTTTGCCGCGGATCTCGGCCGCGCCATCTCACGGCTCGGCGGCTTGGAATTCCGCTATGAGTTCATTCGCACCAGCGCCTACGGTCATACCATCAAGCAAGAGAACGAAGAGGCGCGTGAGGTGAGCGTAGCAAGGCTGCCCGCAGACCTGGCGGGCAAAGACGTGCTGCTGGTTGAAGACCTGATTGACCAAGGCTTTACGCTGACCGCCCTCAAGCAACGCGTCCTCGAGGCAGGTGTCCGCTCAGTACGCACGTGCGTTCTCCTTTCCAAGCGCATCAAACTGCCTTCGACAGTGGTGGAGCGCAATCGCTCCGCCCTGACCCTCGATTACGTCGGCTTTGAAGTCCCTGACCGCTGGGTTGCAGGCTACGGCACCGACGCGAGCGAGGACTTCCGCATGCTGCCGTACATCGTCACCGTGCGCGAGCAGCTCTATGCGACAAGCGACGAGTGATGAGCGTCGATCTGGTATTGCGGGGCGGCACCATCGTCGACGTCGTAGCAAAGCGCTGCTACGCTGGCGATGTTCTCATCAAAGATGGTTTGATCCACAGCATTGCGCGCACGCCCGCCACGGTTGAGGCAGCCGAGACGCTCGACATTGCAAGGCAATACGTCATTCCGGGATTCATCGACCCGCACCTACACATCGAAAGCAGCCTCCTCAGTCCGCTCGAATTCGCACAGGCCGCCGTGAGGCGTGGCACCACGGCCGTCTTTGTTGACCCGCACGAGATTGCCAACGTGGCCGGCAACGACGGCATCGTCCTCTTCCTGCGACATGCCGCAGTCGCTCCCCTCGACATCTTCATCGGTGTCCCCTCGTGCGTGCCGGCCACGGCTTTCGAGGACTCCGGAGCAGCGCTCGCCCTCGACGACATCGAGGAGCTCTTACCGCATCCCCGCGTCTATGGGCTTGCCGAGATGATGAACTTTCCCGGCATCATCCATAACCTGGGAGACGCCCGCGCCAAAGTGGAGAGTGCCTTCGACCTGGGCAAAGTCGTTGACGGCCATGCGCCGGGCGTAACGGGACACGACCTTGCGCTTTATGTCACAAACGGTACGAACGACGGCACGGTCAGGATTATGTCTGACCACGAGTCTCGCACAGGGCCGGAGGCCCTGGAGAAGCGCCGGGCAGGCATGACCGTCGCTATGCGCTATGGCAGCGCCACGAAGGACCTGGATCAAATCCTGCCCTTCCTGGCGGAGCAAGGGGAAAGTCTGGATGGCTTCATGCTCTGCAGCGACGATCTCGATGCGGAGGAGCTGCACACTCACGGTCATGTTGACCGGATCGTGCGCCGGGCGCGCGACATCCTCGTACAACATGCGGGATTGAACACTGAACAAGCCGCAATCCAGGCGATCAGGATGGCGACCTTACACCCGGCGCGCTACTTCTCTCGCTTCTTTCGCCACCACGGCTACTCTGAAATGGGAGCAATCATCCCCGGCAGAGTTGCCAATCTCGCTATTCTCGACTCGTTGGATACCCTTGAGTGCTCGACCGCAATCCATCGCGGCGAGGTCGTCGTCGCCGGCGGTGAGGTAGCACGACGGGAGCACCCCGGCGATTACGGGCAACTCCTGCAATCGGTAAGAGTTGAAAGGCCCGTTGCAGCATCCAATTTCGTCGTACCCTTTAGCGGACAGGGAACAGAGGCAACCGTGCGCGTCATTGGCGCTGAAGACGGCAGCCTAGCGACGAAACACAAAGTCCTTCGACTGCCGGCAGGCAACGGGGAAATTCAGGCCGACCTTGTGCAGGATGTTGTGAAGATTGCCGTGATCGAGCGCCATCACAACACCGGCCTGCACGCCGTAGGTTTCGTCAGCGGCCTTGGCATGCAACGTGGGGCTGTTGCTTCCACCGTGGGACACGATAGCCACAACCTCATCGTGGCCGGCGTAGACGAGACCGCCATGGCGGCAGCAGCCAAGCACTTGGTAGCAATCGGGGGAGGCATGGCGGTAGCGTTGGGAAATGAGTTGACCTCGCTACCGCTAGAGATCTGCGGCCTTATGTCAACAGCGACTATTGACTCGGTCGTGCCGCAATACCGCTTACTTCTGGCAGCCGCCAAGCAGACCGGCACAACGAGCAAGAACGTCTTTCTCTTGCTCTCGTTTCTCGCCTTGCCCGTCATCCCACAACTAAAGATTACGAATCGCGGCCTGGTGGATGTGGATGCCTTTGCGCCGGTACCACTACTCGTAGAATAGTCGGGTCACCGCGGTCACTCTCGACGGGCATTTAGCTTGCCGCGCGCTCTGCACCAATCCGAACGGCTTCCGGATCGCAATCTGGGTTCAGAGTCTCTTCGCAACGGCCCCCTGCTCTGCGCAGGACAATAAACGAGTGCGGGCGGGTGACTTGTGGGACTCGGCAGCGGCGAGCATGGCAGCGGCAATTTCGTCAGGATTGCAGAAGGTCAGCGCCAGAATCGACGATCCGGCGCCGGATAGGGCGCTACCGCACGCCCCCGCCGCGAGGGCCGCATCCATGATCGGTTCCATGGCGGGAAATATGGTAGCGCGATGGGGTTGATGCAGGCGGTCGTTCATGCCCACACGGATCAATGCTCCGTCAGCTTGCGTGATTCCTGTGAGCAAGAGAGCTGCATGTCCGATGTTGTAGACCGCGTCGCTAAGAGATACCTCTTTGGGAACCACTCCGCGGGCGAGTTCCGTAGGCAAGTGCTGATCGGGAATACAGACCACCGCGTGGAGGTTATCCGGCACGGGGACTCGCGCATAGGTCGGCAATTCTTCGCCGTCTGCGGCACAAACAATGAGGCCCCCAAACAATGCGGCGGCCACGTTGTCGGGGTGGCCCTCTATATTAAATGCAAGTTGCAGCAGCCTCTCAGATGAGAGCGCATTTTCGAGAATGTAATTGGCCGCCACCAATCCACCCACCGTCGCACTGGCGCTGCTGCCTAGTCCCCGAAATAGCGGAATGCTGTTCCGCATGTGCAGGCTGATAGGAGGTGGTGTTTCCTCAACTGATTCAAAGGCACGGGCAAATGCCTGCGTGAAGAGATTGTCTTCATCGCCTGCAAGCTCTGCCGTCCCTTCACCCTCGACTGTGACTTTGGGGCCATGCTCTGCCGGGCCTACGGTGAACTCATTGTAGAGCGTAAGTGCCATGCCAAACGCATCGAAGCCAGGTCCCAGATTTGCGGTAGTGGCCGGCACCCGCACACCGAACACCGGAAAACTAGCTGCCATTGAGAGCACTCTCGACGAAGGGAACGTGGGGAGAAAAACCTGCCTGTGGCGGCTTTAGTGTACCATTAAGCTGGCGTTCGCCGAGAGGCCCGATATGGTTTGGCCCTCAGCGATCTCATGGCCGTTCTCGATAGCGATAGATGTGCAATACATCGCAGTGAGTTTCAAGGAATAGCGCAATGCTCAAGTGGTTGAAACGCGGCTTTATCTTAGGAGTCACCGCCGTGACTGCCTACGTGGCCTATACACGTTTCAGGCCACGACCAATTCCTGTGGAGTCACTCCGCACCGACGGTAAGTTCATAACTGTAGAGGGCTTGCGGATTCACTACCGTACGGCCGGCGCGGGCCCGCCATTGATTCTCATCCACGGCATCGGCGCCAGTCTCTTTGCCTGGCGTCTTGTCTTTGATCAGTTTGCTGAGAATCACACGGTGTATGCGCTTGATCTGAAGGGTCACGGGCTCTCCGATAAGCCTAACTCCGGCGACTACTCACCTTTCGGCATGGCCGACCTGGTGGCACACTTCATGGATGCGTTAGATGTAGAATCCGCCAAGATCATAGGCTTATCCATGGGCGGCGCGGTGGGGACCGCATTGGCAATCAGGCATCCCATGCGTGTTCAGCAATTGGTGCTCATCAGTGCGGCAGGTTACCCACTCAACTACCACGTCATGCCGCTGATTGTTCGGTTCGCCAGTACGTCCCTTGGGAGCGCATTTGTAGCATTCGTGTTGCGCCAGCGAAAATCCATCGAGTGGTATTTGCGCAGTTGTTTCTACGATCCTAACGGCATCTGTACACCCGAAATGATAGATGGCTACTTCCTGCCGTTGCTAACGCCGGGATTGGGCGGCGTGGTGCCACTGCTGGCACGCGACTTCGGGCAGACCAGTCTCGCCCATCGCCTCAAAGAGGTAGCCGCCCCGACCCTAATCGTCTGGGGACAGTATGATGCCGTGATCCCTATGCATTGGGGTTACCGCTTTCAGCGGGACATAGCCAACGCTCAATTGGTTGTCTTCCCTAAGTGCGGACACTGTCCTCACGAGGAATGTCCCCAGCAATTCCTGGAGGTGGTGAATGGCTTCTTCCAGGGGGGAATCGTTGACTCCAGCTCTCAGCCAGAAGGCATTCTCCCGGCAAACCCGTAGTATGCTATGAAGCGGGAGAGATCAGGATACGATTGCGGCGCACGTGGGTGACGGGAGACCGTTGCCTACCGGATTCCAGGCGAGGTCAGCGAATTCCGCGTGATAGACCGCGTCATCTAGCACAACCGCAAAGACGTCCTGCGCGTCGCAGATGATATGTTCGCACATGCGGTCGAGAGGGAATGTGAGGTTTTGCTCGGCGTCCTGCCAGGTGTCGCCGCCATCGTGTGTCACCATCATGCGTCCGAGACGCCCGACGCGGCGGGATGGCCCGACCACGACGGTACTGGGATCGTCTGCTTTTATGCACACGCCGCGGGTGTAGTCATCAATGAGGTGTTGCCAAGACTGTCCACGGTCAACGGACCGGAACACGCCGCCGCCGGTGGCAGCCACGATGGTTTCCGGTTTAGCGGGATGTATGTCGATGCTGTGGACGTCCGGGTGTAAACCGTTTGCAGGAAACTCCCACTGTCCGATCTTCTCTGAAATTTCCCACGTCGCGCCGTCATTGCGGCTGTCGGCTAAGCCACCGACCTCGATTGCAGCCCATACGGACGGATCAGCGCCATCCAGCATGATGATCTTCCGCACCGCGCCAGCGCGGGGCGAATAGGGCAGAAACCATTCGGCACACCCGGGAAGCGCCGTAAAACCACTCTCTTCCGCCCACGTCGCGCCGCCGTCGCGGCTGCAAGAAACACGAGCCGGTTCTGTGCCGACACGCACGATTTGCGAGTCGTGGGGATGGTAGGAAACCGAGCGGATGTACGGACTGCCCTCCCAGGCTGCGATTGGTTCCCAGTTTTCTCCCCCATCGGCGGTTGAAAAGAGACCGGCGCCATGAGTACCCGCGATGGCGTGCTGTCCGTCCGGATGGGCGGCTACCGCTTCGATTTCATTGTCGCCGAGACCGGACGTCTGCCGTACCCAATCGTCACCTTCCCGCGTGAGCCGAAAGATGCCCTGCTCTGTACCGACATAGATTTGCTCCGCCATGGCATGCACCTCATGCATTTTCAGCAGTTATCTCGTCACTTAACTGGCAAGAACTCTCGGCACTCCGTTGCAGCTATTGCGTGAAGATGTCCAGCACTGCCGAGATTGCAATGCCCGCCGCCACAAGCCCCTCCAGGCGAATGGTCAGACGCTGTTCCAAGTCTCTGAGATCAGACTTGGTGGCCAGGGACTCTCCAGTTTCGCCCAAGGTGTCCAGAATGGCCTCTGCCTTTTCCCTATCGAATCCGGCCGAGTTCAGCCGTTCAAACGCTTTGTGCGTGTCAATGATTGCCACCGGTCACGTCCACGCGGTCTGCTATGTCGCGACGGCCCGCTCTGCCTGCTTCTGGGCCACAATCTCATCGACTTCCTCGATGAGCAAATCGAAGAGTTCATCTTCCTTGCAGCTTCGCACCGGCTTTCCCTTGCGGAAGAGGGCGCCCTTGCCGCGCCCGCCGGCGATGCCAACGTCGGCATCCCGTGCCTCGCCCGGGCCATTCACCACGCAGCCCATCACCGCGACTTTGACCGGTTCCTTGACGCTTTGCAGGAAGCTCTCGACGCGCTCCGCCAGCTCGATGAGTTCGATCTCACAGCGACCGCAGGTGGGGCAGGCGATGAGCGTGGGGCCGTGCTCGCGGAGTCCCAGCGACTTGAGAATCTCATAGCCGGCAAAGACTTCCTCGGTAGACTCCGCCGCCAACGAAACTCGCAACGTATCGCCGATGCCCTGATAGAGCAGGACGCCAAGCCCAACGGCGCTCTTGACCATGCCGGCCTTGGGGGTGCCGGCTTCCGTGATGCCCAGGTGGAGCGGATATTCGACACGGTCGGCGATGAGTTGGTATGCGAGGATCGTGGTCGGTACGTCCGATGCCTTAAGCGAAATCTTGATGTCGGTAAAGTCCATGTCTTCCAGGATCTTGACGTGGTCGAGCGCAGACTCCACCATCGCCGCCGCCGTCTTTTCGACTTTTTCATCGCCTTCGAGCATCATCAATTCTGGGATGAGCCGCGATTCCAAAGAGCCTACGTTGACGCCGATCCGCATCGGCACCTGGCGGTCCTTGGCTTCTTTCACCACCATGCGGGTCTTTTCTCGGCTGCCGATATTACCGGGATTCAGGCGCAGACCGTCCACGCCCGCTTCCAAGGCTCGCAGCGCCAGGCGGTAATCGAAGTGAATGTCGGCAATCACCGGAATCGGGGAACGTCTGCGAATCTCAGGCAGCGCGTCAGCATCTTCCTTGTGCGGCACGGCCACGCGCACAATCTCGCACCCGGCCTCGGCCAGACCGAGGATTTCCGCCACACTTGCCTCCACGTCCCGCGTAAAGGCGGTGGTCATGGATTGCACGCGAATCGGCGCGCCGCCGCCAATCGTGACGTCGCCGATCTTAAGCTGTTTGGATACACGTCGAGGGATCATGGGGTGTTGTAACCACCTTGATTCACGTCACGAGTACTCCATTAAGTTTGACGCATCTCACGGCGCGGCGCAAGCACAATTTCCTGCAACTTCAGCCTGCCAAAGGGGCGCAGCCCATTACAGAACGGAGCAATTCGTGCGCTAGTACCGGAAATCTGCCTCGCAGGCGTTTGCGCTGGGGAGTACTGGCATGCCGGCGCCTCTCGCCTCTCTTGCCAGACTCTTGATTCTGGCTGGCAACTCCACCACCGCAGGGGTGGCCGCATTCAATCCTAACAAACTGTTCCCTACCAGACGTCCGGATCGCGGACGACGACCGTGCCGACCATCTTGTCGTGCCAGGTCTGGCCGTTCTTGTCCCAGAAGGCGGACAAGAACCCCCACGTCAGGGGCAGGAGGCTGACGAATTTGCCGACCACCTCACGCCGCAGCATGGTCTTGAAACCGGGGTATCTATGCTGCGTCAGTTGTACCACCTCCAAACCGAACAACGACTTTCCTGGCGTGGTGCCGCGAACCAAGAAAGAGACAAAGAATATGCCGTAGACGATCGGCATGAAGAGATACTGCCAGAATATGGTGAGAAAGTTGTAGCCATCCGCAGGATTGAAGCCGGTTAGTCCAAACAGAAGTATAAGACCCACCGGCACGGCGAAGTCCAACGACGCCGCAAGAAACCGTGGGAAAAAGTGGGCGCGGTGGCCAAGGTCTTCATTCTGAACAAACGTCTTGCACTCTGTACAGAACAAGCGCCCGTCGTAGACCGGAGTACGGCAGCGAGGACAGCGCAACCCGCCGGCCTCCATGTCTTCGAGTACCAAGTCCTCCTCGGCTTCTGTGACGGCGAGGTCTTCCACTTCAACCGCCGTCAACCCCCGAATGCGCATGGCGCTCTCTTGCACACGCCTCATCTGGTCTGGGTGCCGGAAGTAGCCCTTCACCCGCGCCACCATTCTCTCTGAATCTACACCCGCCGACATGAAGGTGGCTCCCGTGAGGTCCGAGTCTTCGCCCTGCAGCAGTTCCATCAGTCCGATGTTCCGCCGGAACCAGACTTGCTGGCCTACGCGGCGGTCAAGTACGCGTATCATGAGCGGACGCCAGTACGTTTGAAAGAGAAAGCCCGCCTGCACCCACACCGGCGTTAGCACGACAGAGGCTGAGAGACCGGCAATGAGCGGCGGCGAAAAGGCAGCGGTGATTGCACTAATCGCCAAAACATTGCCGCCCATGATCGCCAGGAAGGTATGAGGTTCGACATCTAGCGTGAATATCGACGTGAAGTAGAGGCGCATGCGCTTCTCGTGTTGCAGTGCATCCCGTTGGACCGCAGCTACCACAGTCCCCAGAACTCCTCCCGCGATCACAACAACCCAAAGACGTCCGATGAGGACCGGGATGCCGAGCGCCATGCTGAGCAAGAGTCCGCCGGCGTTAGTCAGCACGGAAGCGCCCGTGGTGTCCGCCGTCAGCGATGCCACGGCAAAAGCCAGCACAAGCATCACGGCAATGAAGATTCCAACGACCCTCGCCGACAGCAGCTCTGGAATGAAGTACCCCGTGATGCCAAGAAACGCAATAAAGATCACAAGCCCCACGGCGGCAATGAGAATGCCAAAGTAGAAGGGGCGCAGGAGTTCCCAGAGGCTGGCGAGCACCACGGCCAAGCCAATAAAGGCGCTTATTATGCCTATACCCCCGACAAATCCTGCAATCAGAGTCGAGCGGATGTCCGCCACCATAATGAGGACATCGTCCTCAGTGGCTGCTACAAGCTCCCGCCTATTGAAATCACGCATATCACGCGACCTCCACACAGTTATCGCACTGCATCCCTATTGTGCCTATGCTACCCCATTTCCACCGGAGTCGCTAAGTTTCCCACTCGGAATTAGGAAAGAACAGGATCATTCCTTCAAGTAAGATTCCAGCCAGTCTTGCCCGTGCTGCGCGGCTTGTTCCACGCTTATCTCACTACGCGCCAGCGGCAGCGTCAGCCGTTCAAATAGCCGAATCGTCATCATAAGGCTGCTCGCCAACGGTGATGCCCGGGCGGTATCGAGCAGATTAAACACGAGCTCCCTGTCCTCGGGCGGCAGCATGAGTTCCAAGTATTCAGTAGAGGGTTTCTCAATGTGCTGCTGTCCCGCAATAACGGGCGGCATGAGGAGGTGCTCGCCAAGGTGAAGGGCAAACGGCCGCAACACCTCGTAGGAAAGGGCGGCATCGCGCGCAACGGTAGGTATTGCCACTGCCTGCGAGACCGCGAGCGGCGTCACGTCCCGGGGCCCGGCCGGCAGCGGGGCTTGTTGGCCCGGCAGCATGTTGCTGGGAGGTATATAACTCCAGAAGAGCATGCCAGACAACAAAGTGGTGAAGTCCGCATCAAAGTGGTCCGCGGTCACGGTTAAGCCATGCGGCATGATGCCGTGCACGCGCCCCAATTCATCCCAGAACTGAAGGCCGCGTAGCGCCGCGGAGTCCGTCAAGCGCACTGCGCCGGTATCGAGGTTTATCACGTCTTCGTCCAGCTCCTGCAACACGAACGGCAACCAGCCTGAATACAGTCTCGCTGCGCTGAATCCCCACTCATCCACATTCCCGTCGCTATCGGTATCCTTGGTAAGCTGCTGGGCAGCGGCGATGAATTGTTCGCGGGTCCAGCCCTTGTCGGGCAGCGAAATGCCGGCATCGGTGAATTGCTTGGGTTTGTACCGCGTCACGCCGGCTTCCAGAGCAACCGGCAGCGCCATGGTCTGGCTTTGATAGCGCACCAACTCGAGCGCAGCGGGGAGAAACTTCCCTATCGGTTCGGTGCGATCTTGCTGCAGGTACCGGTCGATCGGCTGCACTAGGCCGCTCCCATATCCCCAGGGGAAGTCAAAGAATGTGTTGACCATGAGCAAGTCCGGCGGTATGCCGGCAGACTCTTGTTCGCTCAGGAACGCTCTCAATGTGACCTGCGCGCGTTCGATGAGTGTCAGCGGCTCGGGCGACCACGGAATGCCAATCTTGACGCGTTGTAGCCGGACATCTTCAGGAGCGCCCGGGACCCCGCCCTCATTCCAGCGCTCGATGGCATCGCCGACGGAATTGCCGTGCCGGTCCAGCACAGCGGCAACCTTCAGCGTTACGGGCTCGCGGGCAACTTGCGGCACTGAGGCTTGCGGCGCCTCCGGCGCAGCGCGCGGCTGCTCCGCGTCGTCCTCATCGTCGCCACCGCACGCAGCCACGAGGAGCACCTGCGCACCAAGCAAGGCACTGCCGAGTAACTCACGTCTCGTCACAAGAGACTCCTCTCATTGCTCGACTTGAAGACGCTGACCACCGGATGAACCACTGGCGCTCCAAAGGCATCGTTTGACCGCTTTCGATTTGGATGTGGCGCTCTCACAACAAGGCAATTACCACCTACCCCAGTACTCTTTCCTAAGTGAAATTGCGCCAATTGGCAGCACGCTCATCTACTCGTTCACATAGGCTTGCAGCCAGTTCTGTGCCTCTTGCGCAGCTTGCTCTACCGCCATCTCACCGCGCGCCAGCGGCAGTGTTAGCTTCTCGAACAGTTGAAAGAGCATCATAGTACTACTGGCCAGTGGCGATGGGCGGGCAGTTTGCAGTGCGTGGAACGCAAGCTGCCGGTCATGTTCCGGCAGCATGAGATTGATGTAGCCGGACTGTGGTTTCTCAATATACTCTTGTCCGGAAATAACAGGCGGGAGTAAGAAGCGCTCGCCGAGGTAGCTTGCCAGTGGGACCAGCGCCTCATATGACTGAACAGCATCGCGGGCGCTAGCGGGTATAGCCAAGGAAGCGCCCAAATCCAATGGCGTTACGTCGCGGGGTCCGGTGGGGAGTGGAGCTTGCTTACCCGTAGAGATGCTGGCGGGGGACGCAAAGTAATAGAAGAATGTGCTGGGATGCCAATACCAGAATTCAACCTCGTAGAGGTCCGCTGTCACCTCGGCGCCATGGGGCATGATGCCATGCACTCTTCCCAAGTCATCCCAGAACTGCAGGCCGCGCAGGGCCGCTGGGTCCATGAGACGCACTTCGCCGGTATTCAGGTCTACCACGTCCCTATCCGTCTCCTGCAAGACGAATGGCAGCCAATTCATGAAGTTCCATATAGGACGAAAGCCCCAGGAATCGATCTTGCCGTCGTTGTCAGTGTCTTGCGTGAGTCGCTGTGCAGCGGCAACGAATTCCTCACGAGTCCAGCCGTTGTCGGGCACAGGCAAGCCCGCATCTGCGAAGTGCCTGGGGTTGTACCGCGCTACGCCGGCGCCCAAGGAAACGGGCAATGCCATCATCTGGCCCCTAAAGCGCACCAATTCCAAGGCCGGCGGCAAGAATTTCGCTAAGGGATCGTTGCCGTCTTGCTGCAAAAGGCGATCAAGCGGCTGGATGATGCCGCTGCGGAAGGCCCAGGGGAAATCGAAGAGGCGATTGACCATGAGCACATCCAACGGCGTGCCGGCAGATTCCCGCTCGGCCAAGAATGCTTGAACGCGCTCTTGTATATGCTCGAGACTTTCCATTGGATCGCGCCGCGAGGAAATCTGAATCGTGAGGCGCTCTAGCAGGATGTCCTCAGACGCGCCGGGAAACTCGCCACTGTTCCACTCATCAACGGCTTTGCCAACCACAGAGCCGAATTCAACCAACATTGAGGCCAGCGTTAGCGTCGTCGTTTCTCGCGCCGGCTTGGGCACGGAAGCCTGCGGGGCCTCCGGTGCGGCCCGCGGCTGCTGGGCGTCGTCCTCATCATCATCGCCGCCGCAGGCAGCCAGGGCGACCGCCTGAGCGCCAAGAAGAGCGTAGCCGAGCCAAGTTCGCCTCGTGACTTTCCTGGCAAGAGTCGGCGGATATGACAGACTCCGAAGTCTCGTCGCAGTCATGCGGGACCTCCTGAATTGCACACATTTCTCCGTGATTGGAGAAACCCCCATCTTCGAGTATGTTCCGATATGAGGATGCAGTCAAGAAGATTCAGGAAGTGGTGCAAGACACTAGGTTCCCTGCAACGGGCTAGGGCGGCAATCCAGATCACCTGCGCGGTTGAAGTTTCACTCTTGCCTAGGTGTATAGAGAGTTTCCGCCGAGGAGAGGTCTCCGTCCGCCGGAATTCTGCAGGAGAGCTCTAGGCGAATGCAGGTAGGTTAGTGGGTTTGTGCTTCGACAGGCTCAGCACGAACGGTGCGCGAAGCTCAGGGAGACCCGTCTTGTAAGATTGGTAAAGCGCCTTCAGGAGCGTGGCAAGTTACGGGAGCGTGGCAAGGTGAATGTAAAGCGGCTACCTTCACCCAGAGTGCTCTCAGCCCGGATTGTGCCGCCGTGGGCCTCGACCAACTGCTTCGCGATGGTTAGTCCGAGTCCAGCGCCGCCGGTGCTGCGGGTACGTGAAGGATCGACACGATACAGCCTATCAAAGACGTAAGGCAGGTCTTCATTGGGGATGCCCTCGCCGCTATCGGCGACCGTCACCGATAGCTTCTCAGGATGCTGTTCAATAGAGACGCCAATCCATCCGCCCTCAGGCGTGTGCGTCACCGCATTCTGCAGCAGATTGTTCATGACTTGCTCAATACGCGTGCGATCGATATTGACGAGGCGACCTGCCGCCGCCTCGTCAGGCCTAAAGTCACATGTCAATTCAATGCCCCTACTCTGTACCTGCTGTCGAAAACTCTCCACCGACCGCGTAATCACCTCGGCAAGAATCGCCTGCTCAAGATCTAGCTGAAAGTCAGCGGATTCGGTCTCTGCCAGCACACGCAGGTCCTCCACCAGCTTCGAGAGGTACATTGTTTGCTGGTGTATGTGCGCAATCGTGGCCTCGTCCGCATCTAGAATGCCATCGCGAACCGCCTCGACATAGCCCCGGATGTTCGTGAGTGGTGTGCGCAGTTCATGCGCCACGTCGGCAACCATATTGCGGCGCTGCCGCTCGGCGTTTTCAAGTCCCTCGGCCATGGCATTGAATGTGCTCGTCAGTTCGCCAATTTCATCGCGCCCGGAGACAGTTACCCGTTGTGTAAGATCGCCTCTTCCCAGCTTCTGCGCCGCGGACGTCAGCCTGCGCACCGAACGGAGCATCCTCCGCGACAGCAACGACACCAGCAGAATTCCACCCAAGCCCGCACCAAGTCCCGACCACAGGAGCGAACGAAACGTCGTATCGGCAAATTGCCGCAGAGAGGGTTCCGTGATTTCCGCCAAAGTCTCGTCTGCGGCAGCCACCCTTCCCGGACCTCTAGACCGTCTGAACGTGGGGCGTGAAGCTACCGGGCCGACATGAACGGAACCAACGTCTACGTTATCCACAACTACGGGCACGTCGGTGTAGTTCTTATTCTCAAGGGAGCGCCTGCCATTGCTCGCTTGCTTTGGAGCATAGAGAACTACGTCGTCCTCGTTGAGAATGAGGATGTCACGGCCTGTCAGGTAACTCGCGCGTTCAACAATGGCTCCAACGCCCGTCCAACTGCCTCTAAGCTCATAGAATTCTGTGAACGCTTCATGAATTCTGGCTAGGTCGGCCTCATTGGTAGCGGCCCGCAAGTCCTCAACTTCCCTTTCCGCTGCAAGTCCGCTGATGAGCCCAACCGCCGCAAGCGCCAACATGAGTACGAAGGCGAACGCGACGATGAGGCGAAATTGGAGGCTGAAGAACCACCTAGTCATTGCTAAATCTATAGCCCACGCCATACACGGTCTGGATGTGATCGGGGCCGCTCAGTGGCCTGATCTTCCGCCTGATATTAGCGATGTGTGCGTCTACTGTCCGGTCAAAGCCCTGAAAGTCAAAACCAAGCACGCGATCTATGATCTGTTCGCGCGAAAACGTCCGCTCCGGTTCCTTGATAAGCATGACAAGGATCCCAAACTCGGTTGGCGTCAGGTCTGCCTTTTGGTCATCCGCGTAGACTTTCCGACGATGCAAGTCAACGGTAACACCGCTGTGCGCAACCTCCGCCGGGCCGCCCTCCAGTTCATCTTTGACGCTACGGCGGAGCACCGCCCGAATGCGCGCTGCCAGTTCCCGGGGACTAAACGGCTTGGTCACGTAGTCATCGGCGCCCAGGTCCAGTCCCTTCAAGCGGTCTTCCTCCTCGACGCGGGCCGTCACCATGACAATCGGCACCATAGACTCCTGCCGCAATGCCCGGCACACTTCGATTCCGTTAAGTTTTGGGAGCATGAGGTCCAAGACTACCAGGTCCGGCTGGGCACTCCTGGCGAGCTGCAAGCCTTTGATGCCGTCGTGCGCATACAGTACCTTGTGCCCATCGCGCTGCAGATAGAGGCTGACCAGCTTTACGGTATCCGGATCATCTTCAACTATGAGTACTGTACTCGCCATGTGAGACTTTCTCCGTATCTAAATGGACTTAGCGGACCGCACCTCTTCTCCTGCACCCCATTCGGTCCTGATAAGAGCGAAAGGCGAGCCGGTCCATGTTGGTCCTTCTCCACTCGCACGAAATTCGGCTCTTGTATTGCTCATTCCCCGTGGGATACACTCCTGCAACTCGGTGCCAGAAAGCGGTAAAGTCTTGGCACGGTCTTTGACTTGCCCTCTCCTTTTAAGCATAACAACAACTGTGAAGGAATTATGAATGTTCTACGGCAGCGAGCAACCCCTGGCAAGCGCCGGATCGGCAGGCCTGCCAGGAGTTGCTCATGGTGGTACGTGTTCCAATGCACCGTACAATGCGAGGCGGGTGACGGTGCTTCAGTCCGCCACTCTAGTTGTCATCCGAAGAATCTGTGGGAGCAGTCGTGGGCGTAGCTGAGTCAGGCGTAAGCGTGGGCACTGCCGGTATCAGTTCATTCTTTTCCTGATGATATCCTCTGAAGTTGAAGAGCCCATTTTGGAAGGATGACCCGTGCCCCCGCTGCCAGCCATGGTTTCCACCGCGATCGAAGCGACCGCGCATTTGGATACCATTAAGTTGGCCGGCATACCGCTCGCGAATCTCGTCTGCCTGCTCTTGGGTGATACGGCCGCTGCCGACAAGCGTGTCAAGATACTGGGTCAATCTCTCCTCGGTCACGCCGGTCATCATGCCCATCTGCCCTTTCGAGGAGAAGTGGCCGCGACCACTAGCCGTGCCACGCCGTTCCCATTCACCTCTCTTGCCGCCAACTGAGTCGCCGGCAAGCCAGAAGGAGTCCGGCCGAGCCGCGTACCAATCGCGGAGTTCACCAGCCTGGTCCTCAGTGATTTGGCCGCTCTCCACCAGAGCATCGAGCCTCTGCCCGATCATCTCTTCGAAACGTTCGTCGCGCATCTCCTGCCGCGCCTGATCGAAGGCGTCCTGGACGCGCTGTTCATCCAGCCCAAGAATGTCGGCGACTCGGGTAATCAACCCGCGCACCGATTGGTCTTCCCCGTTGCCACTCTCCTGTGCCAATGCAGTGCCGCCCCCAACACCCACCGCCAGTGCAAGTAACGCACATAGACCAATGAGCCAATGTCTTTTTCTCATACTTTACCTCCCGTGGTAAGAGTTGCTCTGTCCGCCTCTCATTCGATCGTACTGAGAGATTGTCAAGGAATTTCGAACGCAAGCTCGCGGCAGCCTATTGAGTGCCGCTATTCCCACTCTCGACTACCCGGATACTTCATCCTTGGGGGATAGATTGACCCCAGACCGCCGGAACCTTCATAGTTAATTCACAATTTGCGAGCATCATGGCGGAGCGTTGTAGAGGCGAATGCAGGGTTCATAGCGTCCTAACGGTTAATGCGGGGGGTCAAGTGCGGCCTGACTGCCACACTCTTCAATCGCCCACAGAAACAACCCGCAACGCAATTTCCTCGACAATTTACGTCATGCGATAGGGAGGCACACTTTGGAACTGTTTGCCAACACCATCCAAGACCTGCATGCAATTGCCGTTCATTTCCCGATTGGGCTCCTCGTTGTCAGCGCCGGACTGAGCGCGTTCCTCTTCATTAGAACTAGTCCTTCATTGCAGCACGCTACATGGTTCATGCTTTGGCTGGGGACAATTGGCGCTGTGGTCTCGACGATTACGGGACTGATCTCACACTTTCCATACGAAGAGTTGGAAGTGCACAGCGTCATTAACATCCATCTATTCTGGAGCTTTGGGGCTACTGCCCTCTTCATTGCCGTGACAATGTGGCGAGGGATCTCCCGCTGGCGCAAGCGCGACGTGGGAGCGAATCCCCTTTACCTCGTCTTCGTCTTGCTTGGCATCGCAGCCTTGACGGTTTCGGGAATGACCGGTGGCGACCTGGTCTACGAGTACGGCATCAACGTGCGGGGCATAAATCCATTGCTCGAGCAATAGTTCGAGTATCCTCCTGGCGAGAGAGTCTCACCTCACTTCGTGCTCTCTCTTACACACAAAAGAAAGACGCCCTTCCTCGGCGAGGAAGGGCGTCTTACATGTCGGTTTTCACGTCCGGCAGCGCCGTGAACCGCTAAGCTACAGTCTCATCACGGCAACGAAAAGACTTCAGTCGTCCCAGCCAATGCTCGCCCGGTCAAGATACGCCCTCTGACTGAGAAAACTCATCGGGCACTTCGACGCGCTCGATCGCAGGCCGCCGACGCGGCTCGCGACGGAACAGGCCGGGGATGCTCTGGTTGGCCAGGGTATAGACCACGGGCACCACGAGCAGGGTCAGGAACGTCGAGCTCACCAAGCCGCCGATCACCACGGTTGCGAGTTCAGCGCCCAATATACCGCCCGAGTCTTCTGAAAAGGCGGCCAAGGGAACCAAAGCAAAACTCGTGGTGATGGCCGTCATCAAGATAGGCCGCAACCGAATACGCCCGCCCTGCATGAGGGCTTCGTAGACGCTAAGACCACGCTCCCGCAGTTGTTCGACAAACGACACGAGCACCACTGCGTTGGTAACGACAATACCGATCAGCAGCAGAATGCCCATCATCCCCGGTAGGCCGAGTGAGCGTCCGGTGATTGCCAGCGCTGCCAAAGCGCCAATCAAGGCGAGCGGCAAGCTGGTGACAATCACGAACGGATTTCGCAGCGAACCGAGGCTGGCAACCATGACCAAATACACCAAGATGATACCGATCGCCATGGCAAGGAAGATATCCTCAAAGCCTTCCGCGATTTGCGCAAAGACTCCGGCATTCGTAACAGTCACGCCGGGAGGCAGATCGAGGGCATCGATCTTCTCCTGGATCAGGAGCCCAACAGCTTGGGTGTCATCTGCGGTTATGTCACCACTGATGCCCGCCGAACGCAAACGGTCAGTGCGATTGATTGCAACTGGACCCTCTACCACCTGAACCGTTGCAATGTCACTCAGGGGAGCAATCCCCCCTGGGCCGGCAATCATGAGTGAACTAATCGTCTGGACGCTGTTAATGGTACCCGCCGGCCCACTCAGGATTACGTCAATCGGGCCGTCGCCCACGTCAATCTGGGTGACAGTCTGACCTACAAGAATCTGGTTGATTTGGAAGGCGACCGTCTGGGTGCTCAAGCCGAGCGTCGCCGCCCGTTCAGGGTCAACGTTGACGACCACCTCCTCCCGGGCCTCGCTCACGTCGCTCGTGACATCCTCAAGGCCGTCGATGGTTGCCAACTCGCTCGCGAGCAGCAGCGCGATAGACGCAATCTCGTCATAGTCATTCCCTGTGATACTGATTTCCAAGCCGGCGGCAGGAGGTCCACCACCGACATCGACGATAGTAATCCTGCGGTCTGCCGTGGTGGGCAGCCTTTGCCTCAGAATGTCAACGATGTCTTCCGGTACATCCTCCTTTAGTTGGACGAATGTGGAAGCTTGATTGAATCCAGTCGTGAAACTTTGCGCGGAGGCGCCGGCAGCGGCGCCGGCAGTCGTGCTATAGATATCCGAAAACTCGCTAATTTGCTCCTCTAGAGCGATGACCTCGGCCAGGGTTTCCTCAGCACGTGTGCCTGGAGGCAACTCCATGTTGATGGTGACGAATTGTGTCCCACCTGATGAAAAGAGGTTTATGGGAATGAAGCGCAGCAGCCCCAGGCTGCCCCCGGCAATGACGATTGCCGCAAGCAGAGTAAGCGTCTTGTGATTCAGCGACCAGCGCAGCATGGGCACATAAATGCGCTGCATCCAGTTATTCGTCTCCGGAATCTCATCTTCTTCGCCGGTGCCCTCGGGCAAGTCGCCAGGCCGCAGCAAGTACGCTCCCAGCACGGGCACGGCGGTCAAGGCCACCAAGAGCGATGCGATCAAGGCAAAGCTGACCGCCAACGCAAAGGGGAAGAAGAACGCCCCTACGAGACCCTGAATAAAGGCCAGCGGTGCAAATACGACAATTGTCGCCAGCGTGGAGGCCGTAATGGCGGGGCCAACTTCCACCGTTGCGTCTAAGGCGGCGCGCCAGCGCTCCCTACCGCCCTCGATATTCCGGTAAACATTCTCCAGCACCACGATGCTGTCATCCACCACACGTCCTACGGATATGGCTAATCCCCCCAACGTCATAAAATTCAGCGTCAAGCCCTGCCAGTCCATGAGCAGAACGCCGGCAAAGATGCTGAGAGGGATCGAAAGAACTATCACCAAAGTCGGGCGTAGGGTCCGAAAGACGCCCCGAAAGGCATTTGGGCGCAGGGTAAGGAAGAAGGCAAAGACGACGATCGTTGCAAGGGTCAGACCCAGTACCGCTTCCCGCTCCAATGTATCAATCTGCGCTTGGATTTGGGGGCCGTCGTTGTAAACGATGATCACTTCCACATCCGGCGGCAGAATGTCCAATGCTGTCAGAGCCTCTTCCACGGCAGTTGTGACGTCTACCGTGTTGGCGTCCGGCTCTTTGAAAACGGAAATATCAATGCTGGGCTTGCCATTCGTTCGCGAGATACTGCGCGCAGCGCTCGCGCCGAGCTGCACGTCAGCGACGTCAGCTAACCGCAACGGCTGCGGCGGGGCGCCAGTCTGTGATGGTGGCCCGACGAGCGTACGTGGAATCACCAACTGCCGGAGCTCGTCCAACGTCCCGAATCGGTTGGTTGTCTTCACCGGCAGAACCTGGCCGTTGCTCGTTATCGCCCCACCGGGAAACGTGATGTTGTTCTCACGCAGCGCCTGCGAGACCTGGAACAGCGAAATACGCTCCTCCAAAAGACGATCCGGATCTACCGTGATGAGAACCTGTTGCTGCACGTCTCCGGTGACCTCAACGCTCGCAATGCCGTCGATACCGGAGATCTTGGGGAGGACACTGGTCTCGAGAATTTCCTGCAACTCAACTATTTCCCTCTCGCCAGTGACGCTAATGCGCATAGAAGGAATCGAGTCCGGGTCTATGCGCCCAACATTGGGGTCATTCACGCCATCAGGAAAGGAGATCCCACTTACTTTGGAGTTGACGATGTTTTCCGCCTCTTCCATGTCGGTGCCGAACTTGAAAGAGGCAATGATGACGGACAGGTTCTCTGTAGAAATGGACTGGACAGTGTCCAAGCCATCCATCCCCGCAATCGCATCTTCTATCGGGATCGTAACGTTTTCTGCGACCGAGACTGGATTGGAAGAAGGGTAGAACGTCGTAACCGTGACAATTGGGAAGTCGACTTCCGGAAAGAGCTCAACCGGCAGTCTGGTGTACGTAAATATGCCCGAAACGAGCACCAAAATGACGGCGAGCACCGTAACTGAACGGCGGCGCAGCGCGAGACCTGTGACAAAACCGATCAAGGCAACCTCCCGGTGGATTGTTTTGTGAAATTGCTCACAATTAAAATATACTCGAATTTTTTTCTCTCGTGTAGCTAAAGTGAATTCGCAACCCTAAGTTCTTGCTAAGAATGTCAATGTCGCACACGTGTATGAGACTCAAGAAGGGCACGCGCGGTGGACGTCGCATTTTGCTGAATTTTGCGCCCTAAATCGTTCGAATTCATCTTTCGTGCTTTAGTCCGCGGGATCTTTGCGCTCAGTGGCTGGACCTGAATGTCTAGGGTGTGTCGTCAAAGTAAGGTAGTGGTGGTAAGCTGAGGTAGTAACCAATGTAGCAGGATGGGAGCTATGTCAGCAACAGCCGCAGCGCCGGCGCACCGCCGCCACGATATTTCCGACCGGGCGTGGGAGGTATTGG